>NZ_BAAHAF010000103.1:0-28194 GCF_054777815.1 Angustibacter speluncae
CGGCGTCGGACCGCGGACCGGCCGCGGCCCCGGGACCACCCTCCACGGCGGCCGGGGAGGCCGGGACCGCAGCCGGCGCACCCTGGTCTGCGAGCGGCGCGACGGGCGCGACAGGCGCGACGGGCGCGACGGGCGCGGTCGGCGACGACGGTGCGGGCGGCAGCACGACGGCCACGACCTGGTCGACCGGCGTCAGCACGGCGGTCGTCGTGCCCGGCAGCGCGTCGACGGTGCTCCCGACGGCGCCGGTCGCGCCGACCACCAGCTCCTGCACGGTGCCGGTGACCTGGCCGACGGCGTCGACGTCGCGCACGACGGGGGCCTCGGTCACGCCGGACGTCAGGGCGCCGGTCAGGTCCGCGACGCCGCCGAGCAGGTCGGTGGTGCCGGCGCCGAGCGCGCCGGTGACCTCGGCCGTCAGGCTGGCCAGGCCGGAGGGCGGCGCGGCCGAGGGTGTGCCGGTCGAGGCCTGGGCGGGCGCGGCGAGCAGCACCGCAGCGGCGGCTCCCGCGGCGCCCAGCAGGCCGCGCAGGAGCCAGCGGCGCGCAGCTCGCGCGTCCTGCTGCTGGCCCACGTCCCCGTTCCCCTCGTCCGGCGGTGGCAGCCCCCCGGCGTGCCGCACCGTGCGTCCTAGTGAGCCACCGTCGTCCCCGGGTTGTCTCGCCGTGTCACCCGAGGAGTGGTCGGCGCGGACGGAGCGTGACGGCGGAGCCGGCGCGCGAGCCCCTGACCTGGGACGACGCGCGACGCCCGTTCACGCTCCGCGACCGGACGGCGCGCGCCACGACCTGCTGCGACCGATGTGCCGGAACCCGTGACGACGATGTACCGTTGTCGGACGCAGAGAAGCCAACCGCAGGGGCCGCCGTCGAGCCAGTCCCGCGATGACGATGAGGGGGTCACGCCATGGGGCGCGGCCGTCAGAAGGCCAAGCAGACGAAGGTCGCCCGGGAGCTGAAGTACTACAGCCCCGAGACCGACTACGAGCGTCTGCAACGCGAGCTGCGGGGGGATCCGCTGAAGCCGTCCCCGCCCAGCGACGACGTCGACTCCGACGGGGACGACGACGACTACGGGTCCTGGACCTCCTCGAACGGTCGCTGACCTCCGGGTCGCACCCGGCGTCCCCGCGGGACGCCGGGTGACGTGCGTCCGCGGGTGGGCTCCGGCTCGCTAGACCGCCGGGTGCTCGCCGACCGTGCGCACCGTGCCGCCGTCGACGCCCTTCGCGCCGCGCACCACGTCGTCGCCGACCGGTGCCGGCGCGCCGTCGTCGGCGGTGACCTCGCCGAGCACCCAGGCCGGCACGCCGTCCTCGTCCAACCGGGCGAGCGCGGCGTCGGCGCCGTCGCGCCCGACCACCGCGACCATGCCGACGCCGCCGTTCAGCGTCCGCTCCAGGTCGGCCCGCGGTACCCCGCCGAGCCGCGCGACGAGGCCGAACACCGCTGCGGGAGACCAGGTCCCGCGGTCGACCGTGGCGGTGAGCCCGGCCGGCAGCACCCGCGCCAGGTTCGCCGCGAGCCCGCCGCCGGTGACGTGGCTGAAGGCGTGCACCTGCGCCGCGGCGTCGCCCGCCAGCGCCAGGCACGGGCGGGTGTAGAGCCGGGTCGGCTCGAGCAGCTCCTCGCCGACCGTGCGGCCCAGTTCGTCGACGTGCCGGTCGTACGCCCAACCCGCCACCTCGAGCACGCGGCGCACCAGCGAGTAGCCGTTGGAGTGCAGGCCGGACGACGCCATCGCCAGCACCACGTCGCCGGCGACCACCCGGTGGGCGCCGAGCACCTCGTCGGCCTCGACCACGCCGGTGGCCGCGCCGGCGACGTCGTACTCGTCCGGGCCGAGCAGACCGGGGTGCTCCGCCGTCTCGCCGCCGACCAGGGCGGTGCCCGTCAGCCGGCAGGCCTCGGCGATGCCGCGGACCACGTCCGCGATCCGCTCGGGCACCAGGCGCCCGCAGGCGATGTAGTCGGTCATGAACAGCGGGCGCGCGCCGCTCACGACGATGTCGTCGACGACCATGCCGACCAGGTCGTGCCCGATGGTGTGGTGCACGTCGAGCGCCTGCGCGACGGCGACCTTGGTGCCGACGCCGTCGGTGCTCGTCGCCAGCAGCGGGCGGCGCATGCCGAGCAGCTCGGAGGCGTCGACCAGGCCCGCGAAACCGCCGAGCCCGCCGACGACCCGGGCGTCGTGGGTGGCGGCGACGGCCTCGCGCATCAGGCGGACGGCGGTGTCACCGGCCTCGGTGTCGACGCCGGCGGAGGCGTAGGTGACGGGCTCGGGCGAGGAGTCCTGAGGCACGCCCCGAGGGTATCGGCCACCCGCTACCAGACCGCGCCCGCCCGCGGAAGCGTCGCAGGACGGGGCCGCGACCCGGCGATCGCCTACCGCGTCCCGCGCGTCCGGAGGTCTAGCGTCGGGGCGGACGACGGCGGGGGCCGTCGCGGCTGGGGGTGTGGTGGTGGGCGTGTTCCGCGGTGTGGTGCTGCCGGTGGCGAGGCTGCTGGTGTGGACGGTGATCGCCGTCGCGCTGTGCGTGCTGGCGTTCCGCGACGACCGGGCGCCGGAGGCCGACGGCGGGCCGCTGCAGCCCGGGATGACCGAGGGGCAGTCGGTCGTGCCGGCCGCGCTCGGCGACGTCGTGAGCACCATCGACCTGACCGGCACCGTCGTCGACGACCCCTCGACCAAGGTGCGCTCGACCGCCACCGGCAAGGTCATCAAGGTGCACGTCGGGGTCGGTGCCGCGGTCGAGGCCGCGACGCCCGTCGTCCAGGTCGAGGTGCAGCTCGAGCCGACGCCCGACCGCACGGTCACCGCGGCCGACGGCACCGTCACGGTCGTGCCCGGCCGGGCCCGGGTGCAGCGGGTCGACGTCGTCGCCGGCGCGGCCGGCACCCTCGACTCGCTCGCGGTGCTGCAGGGCCAGGAGGTCTCGATCGGGGGCGACGTCGCCACCGTCGACCCCGGCACGCTCACCGTCCGGGCGCCGCTCACCCAGTCCCAGCAGTTCCGGCTGCTGCGCCCGCCTGCGGCCGCGAGCGCGCAGGCGCCGGGCGGCCCGGCGCCGTTCGACTGCACCGACCTGCGCACGGGCGCCGCCGAGGCCGCCGACGGCGAGCAGCCCGCGTTCGACCCGTTCACCGGCATGGCCGCCGAGCCGGCCACCGCCGAGGTCACCTGCCGCGTCCCGCCCGGCACCACCGTGTTCGCCGGGATGAGCGTCAACCTGTCCATCGACGTCGGGTCGGTGACCGGCGTGCTCACCGTCCCGCTCACCGCGGTGCTCGGCTCGGTCGACTCCGGGCGGGTCTGGGTCGCCGGGTCCGACGGCGGCGAGGCCGTCGAGACCCCGGTGACGCTCGGCCTGAACGACGGCAGCGTCGTCGAGGTGGTCGACGGGCTCGAGGAGGGCCAGGAGGTGCTGGAGTTCCCGCCGGCGCCGGTCGACGACGAGGCAGCGGGCGTCCCGTGAGCACGCTGGTGATGCGCGACGTGCACCGCGTCGCGCGGCTGCCCGACGGCTCCCCCCTGCCGATCCTCACCGGGGTCGACCTCGACGTCGCGACCGGCGAGCACGTCGCGGTGGTCGGCCGCTCCGGCTCCGGGAAGTCGACGCTGCTCAACCTGCTCGGGCTGCTGGACGTCCCCACCGCCGGGGAGTACGAGATCGACGGGCGGTCGGCGGCGTCGACGTCGGCCCGCGCCCGCGCCCGGCTGCGGGGCGAGACCTTCGGGTTCGTCTTCCAGCAGTTCAACCTGCTGCCGCGGCGCACCGCGGCGCAGAACGTCGGCGTGCCCCTGCTCTACGCGCGCGGGGCGGACTTCTGGCGGCGCGACCGGCTGGCCCGGCAGGCGCTGGAGCAGGTCGGCCTGTCCGCCCGCGCGGGTGCCGTCCCGGAGAGCCTGTCCGGCGGCGAGCAGCAGCGGGTGGCGATCGCCCGCGCGCTCGTGCGGCGCCCGCGGGTCGTGCTCGCCGACGAGCCCACCGGCTCGCTCGACGTCGACACCGGCACCGAGGTGATGGACCTGCTCGAGCGGGTCTGCCGCGAGCAGGGCACCACGCTCGTCACGATCACCCACGACCTGTCCGTCGCCGCCCGCGCGGGCCGCGCGCTGCGGCTCGACCACGGGCACCTGGCGCCCATCCCCCGCGACCGGCTCGAGGCCGCGACCGCCGTCCGCGGGCTCGTCCCGTGACGGGGTGGGCCGGGAGCCTGTTCGAGGCCTGGGACGAGGTGCGCGTGCACCGCGCCCGGGTGGTGCTGTCCCTCGTCGGGGTGGTCCTCGCCGTGTTCGCGATGACGGTGGTGACCGCGGCGGGGTTCCTGCTGCGGCAGATCGTCCTCGAGCAGACCGAGCGGTTCGCCGGCCGCGACACGACCGTGAACATCTCCGCCTACCCGATGGGGGACGGCACCGACGCGGGCGCCGCCACCGCCGACCCCCGGCGCCTCTACGAGTCGCTCGTCGCCCGGTACGGCATCGAGTACTCCTCGCAGGTCCGGTACGGCCAGCTCACCACCGACCCGCTCACCGGGCAGGGCGTGCAGGTCGTCGCGGTCGACGCCGACTACGCCGTCATCCACCGGATCGGCACGGAGTCCGGGCGCTGGCTCGCCGACGGCGACGGCGAGCGGCTGCTGCCCGCCGTGGTGGCGAACGAGCAGCTGGTCGAGCTGGTCGGCACCCAGGACCGGTCGCCGCCGTACCAGGTGCAGGTGCCCGGCAGCGAGCAGACCGTGCTCGTCGTCGGCACCGTGCAGCGCGACGAGTGGTCGCCGGCGCTGTGGACCGACCTGGCCGGGGGCGCCTCGCTCGGCGTCGGCGCCGACGGCGGCAGCCTCGAGGTGTGGGTGCCGCCGGACCAGACCGACCGGCTGGTGCAGGAGGTGCCGGCGCTGGCCCGGGCCGACGGGCTGCAGGCCGACGTCTTCCCGGCCACCGACCCCACGCTCACGACGGTGCTCACCGTGATCCAGCTGATCATCCTCGGGCTGTCGCTGTTCGCGCTGTTCCTCGGCTCGCTCGGCGTGCTGAACGTGGGCGTGGTGACGGTGCGCCAGCGGGTGCGCGAGATCGGTGTGCGCCGGGCCCTGGGCGCCTCGAGCTCACGCATCTTCGCGGCGGTGATGCTCGAGAGCGTGGTCGCGACCGCGCTGGCCGGGCTGGTCGGCATCGCCCTCGCGGTCGCGGTGGTGAGCAACGCGCCGCTGGAGCTGCTGCCGCCCGACCTCGCGATCTCCGACGACCCGCCGTTCCCGTGGCAGGCGGCGGTGCAGGCGTTCGTCGCGGCGACCGCCGTCGGCGCGCTCGCGGGGCTCGTCCCGGCCGTGATGGCCGTGCGCGTCAAGGTGATCGACGCGATCCGGTACTGACGCGCGTCGTCGTCGCCCGCACGCTCAGCGGTACCGGCGAGCCACCGCGGCGGCCTGCGCCCGGTAGCCCCCGCCGAACAGGTGCGCGTGCACGAGCAGCGGGTGCAGCTGGTGCAGCGCGACGCGCTCGCGCCAGCCGCCGGCGAGCGGCGCCACCTCGTCGTAGGCCGCGAGCACCCGGTCCAGGTGCGGCAGGCCGAACAGGGCGAGCATCGCCAGGTCGGTCTCGGGGAGCCCGCCCTGCGCCGCCGGGTCGACGAGCACCGCCCCGGCGGCCGTCCACACCACGTTGCCGGACCACAGGTCGCCGTGCAGCCGGGCGACCCGGTCGGTCGGCCCGAGCAGGTCGGGGTCGCGCCCGGCGCGCTCGACCAGCGCCTCGACGTCGGCACGGCCCGACCCGTCCAGGGCGTCGAGGTACGGACGCCAGCGGAACCGGGCGGTGGCGGCGGCCGCCGGGAGGTCGGCGTCCGCGAACGGCAGCGGCGCCCGTCCGATCCACCCGTCGCCGGTGACCCCCGGCGGGCCGCACGCGTGGTGCGGGGCGCCTGCCGCGTGGGTGGCCGCGAGCGCCCGACCGAGGTCCTCGGCGGCGGCGGCGGTCGGCGCCACCGGGTGGAGCCGTTCGAGCTCGATCCGTCCGGGACGCACCTCGAGCGCCTGCACGACCGGCGCGCCGCCGGCGTCGGCCAGCCACCGCAGGCCCGCCGCCTCGGCCTCGAAGAAGCCCGGCGGTGCCGCCGCGTCGTGCTTGACGAAGCTCAGGGCCGCGCGAGCGCGTCGCCGGCGCCGCCGGACACCCCGGTGCCGACGCCGTCGGCGTCGACCGCGCCGATCGGCAGCTCGGTCTGGCCGGGCAGGAACCCCAGGTCGGACGCCTGGTCGACCCGCACCGGGTACTCGCCGGTGAAGCAGGCCGTGCACAGCCGCTCGCGGGGCTGCTCGGTCGAGGCGACCATCGCGTCGACGCTGATGTAGCCGAGCGAGTCGGCGCCGAGCGAGGAGCAGATCTCCTCGACGGCCAGGCCGTTGGCGATCAGCTCGGCGCGGGAGGCGAAGTCGATGCCGTAGAAGCACGGCCACTTCACCGGCGGCGACGAGATGCGCACGTGCACCTCGGCGGCACCGGCCTCGCGCAGCATGCGCACCAGCGCGCGCTGGGTGTTGCCGCGCACGATCGAGTCGTCGACGACGACGAGGCGCTTGCCGCGCACGACGTCGCGCAGCGGGTTGAGCTTGAGCCGGATGCCGAGCTGGCGGATGGTCTGCGACGGCTGGATGAAGGTGCGGCCGACGTAGGCGTTCTTCACCAGGCCCTGGCCGTAGGGGATGCCCGAGGCCTCGGCGTAGCCGATCGCGGCCGGCGTGCCCGACTCGGGCGTGGGGATCACCAGGTCGGCCTCGACCGGGTGCTCGGCGGCGAGCCGGCGTCCCATCTCGACCCGCGACGCGTGCACGCCGCGCCCGGCGATGGTGGTGTCGGGGCGCGCGAGGTAGACGTACTCGAACACGCAGCCGGTCGGCGTCGGGTCCGCGAAACGCGCTGTGCGCAAGCCGTTCTCGTCGATGGTGACGAGCTCACCGGGCTCGACCTCGCGGACGTAGGACGCACCGACGATGTCGAGGGCGGCGGTCTCGGACGCCACCACCCAGCCGCGCTCGAGCCGGCCGACGACGAGCGGGCGGATGCCGTGCGGGTCGCGCGCGGCGTAGAGCGTCTGCTCGTCCATGAAGACGAGCGAGAAGGCGCCGCGCAGCTTCGGCAGCACCTCGAGCGCGGTGGCCTCGAGGGTGCGGTCGGGCGAACCGGTGAGCAGCGTGGTGATGAGCACCGTGTCGGTGGTGTTGCCCCGGGCCATCTCGCCGCGGGTCATCCGTCCGTAGAGCTGCTCGACCAGGTCGCGCAGCTCGGCGGTGTTGGTGAGGTTGCCGTTGTGGCCGAGGGCCACGGTGCCGGCGGCGGTGTTGCCGAGGGTGGGCTGGGCGTTCTCCCACTGGCTGGCGCCGGTCGTGGAGTAGCGGGTGTGCCCGATCGCGAGGTGGCCCTGCAGCGGGGTCAGCGACCGCTCGTCGAAGACCTGCGACACCAGCCCCATGTCCTTGAGCACGAGCAGCTGGTCGCCGTTGGAGACGCAGATGCCCGCCGACTCCTGGCCGCGGTGCTGCAGCGCGTAGAGCCCGAAGTAGGTGAGCTTCGCGACGTCCTCGCCGGGGGCCCAGACGCCGAAGACGCCGCAGGCGTCCTGGGGACCCTTCTCGCCGGGGAGCAGGTCGTGCGACAGGCGGCCGTCACCACGTGGCATGCCCCCATGGTCGCACGGCGCGGACCCGGGGACGGAGCCGCGGCGTGCCGTGCCCGTACGCTCTCGCGCCATGACCGTGTGGCTCGAGGTGATCGGCTGGGTGGGCTCGGCCGTGCTGGTGCTGTCGCTCGCGCAGGCGCGGGTGCTGCGCTTCCGCCTGCTCAACCTGGTCGCGTCGGTGGTGCTCACCGGCTACAACGCCGCGCTCGGCGTGTGGCCCATGGTGGCGATGAACGCGGTGATCGCGGTGCTCGACGCGTACCACCTGGTGCGCCTGCTGCGCTCGCGCGACGACGAGGCGACCTACGAGGTGGTGCGGGTGCGGCCCGACGACGAGTACCTCGGCCACGTCCTGGCGAGCCACGCGGCCGACATCGACAAGCACAACCCCGGCTGGGTCGCCGAGCCCGCCGGCCGGTCGGCGTTCCTGGTCGTGCGCGAGACCGAGACCGTCGGGGTGGTGCTCGTCCGCGACGAGGGCGAGGGCGAGGGACGGGTCGAGCTCGACTACGTGCTGCCGCGGTTCCGCGACTTCTCGGTCGGCAAGTTCGTCTACCGCCACGGTGGGCGGCTCACCGGCCAGGGCCTGCGGCGCCTGGTGGCCGACACCCGGATGCCCGACCAGGACCACTACTTCCCGCGGGTGGGCTTCGCCCCGGACGCCACCGGCCGCCTCGTGCTGGAGCTGGCCGCGTGAGCGCCGTCGAGGTGCGCGACGCACCGCAGGAGCAGCGGTTCGAGGCCGTCCGCGACGGCGAGGTCGTCGGGTTCGTGACCTACCAGGTGCGGGAGGGACGCGACGGCGGCCCGGACGTCTACGCCCTGCTGCACACCGAGGTCGACCCCGCTGCCGGTGGCGGGGGCGTCGGGTCCGCGCTCGTGCGGGGCGTGCTGGAGTCGTTGCGCGACAACGGGTTCCAGGTGCTGCCGTTCTGCCCGTTCGTGCGCGGCTGGATCGAGCGGCACGCCGAGTTCGTCGACCTCGTGCCCGAGGCGCGCCGGGGCCGGTTCGGGCTCTAGCCGCGGCGGCCGCGGCGGTCGAGCAGCACCGCGACGCCGGCGCCGAGCAGGCCACCGATCGGGCCGAGCAGCGCCGAGGTGTAGCCCAGCACCTGCTGGTCGCTGTACAGCCGCTCCGGCGGCAGCGTCGGGTCGGGCGGCGGCGCGAGCAGGGTGAACAGGCCCGCGGCCAGGAGCCCGACGAGCACCCCGAGCGCGATGAACACCGCGTACTTGGGACGCCGCACCACGCGTCCGCGCTGCATCTGCTCCAGCGGCGGCCGCTCGGGCGGGGCCCCCGCCGGGGACGCCGTCCCCTCCTGCTCGCTCACCCCTCGACGGTACCCACGTCGGTCCGGACGAGCGGCAGCCAGGGGGACACGTCGGCCCGCTGGCCGCTGGCCCGCACCCGCCCGGTGCGCACCGCGTCGGCCCAGCCGAGCGCGCCGGTGACGAGCCCCAGCCAGGTGGCGGCGTCGGTCTCGACCACGTTGGGCGGTGTGCCGCGGGTGTGCCGCGGTCCGGCGACGCACTGCACCACGCCGAACGGCGCGACCCGCACCTCGACGCTGTTGCCGGGTGCGCGGTCGCCGAGCTCCTCGAGCGACCAGCGGACCGCCGTGGCGGTGGTGGTCCGGTCGGCGGCGCCGGGGTCGGCCGCCCACGCGCGGACGGCGGCGGAGCCCGCGGCGGGGTCGGTGCGGCGGCGTGGGGGCACCGCACCACCGTAGGCACCTCGCGGTGTGCACAGGACGAGGAGTCGATGGGCCGGCGGAGCCCCACCAGCCCGGAAGCGGCGCCGACTCCTCGCGGTGTGCACCGACCTCAGAGCAGGCGGCGGTCGGCGGCCCAGCGGGTGAGCTCGTGCCGCGAGCTCAGCTGCAGCTTGCGCAGCACCGACGACACGTGGGTCTCGACCGTCTTCACCGAGATGAAGAGCTCCTTCGCGACCTCCTTGTACGCGTAGCCGCGGGCGATGAGCCGCATCACCTCGCGCTCGCGCGCCGAGAGCCGGTCGAGCTCGTCGTCGACCTGGGCCACCTCGCCGGCGGCCGAGCCGAAGGCGTCGAGGACGAACCCGGCCAGGCGCGGGCTGAACACGGCGTCACCGCCCGCGACCTTGCGGATCGCGGCCGCGAGGTCGGTACCGGTGATCGTCTTGGTGACGTAGCCGCGGGCCCCGGCGCGGATGACCGAGATGACGTCCTCGGCGGCGTCGCTCACCGACAGCGCGAGGAACCGCACGGGGTCGCCGGCCTCGGTGGTGGTCGCCGCGCACTGGCGCAACACCTCGGCGCCACCGCCGCCGTCGCCACCGGGCAGGTGCACGTCGAGCAGCACGACGTCGGGACGCACGCCGCGCACCGCCACGATCGCGGCGTCGACGTCGCCCGCCTCCTCGACGACGTCGAGCCCCGGGTCGGTGTCGAGCAGCTCCGAGCGCACCCCCGACCGGAACAGCGCGTGGTCGTCGACCAGCAGCACGCGCACGGTCGCCGCCGCTCCGGGCCTGCCCGTGGTCTGGCTCACCGCCGCTCCACCTCCACCTCGTCCGCGGCACCGGCCGGCGCCTCGCCCCGCGGCAGGGTCAGCTCGACCTCGGTGCCGCCACCCGGGGCGCGCCGCACACGTGCGCGCCCGCCGTGCCGCTCCATCCTGCCCACCACCGACTCGCGCACACCCAGCCGGTCCTGCGGCACCTGGTCGAGGTCGAAGCCCGGGCCGCGGTCGCGCACGAACGCCTCGACCAGGTGCGGCGCGCACTCGACGTACACGGTGACGCCGACCCGGCCGTGCCGGGCGGCGTTCAGCAGCGCCTCGCGCAGCGCCTTCACCAGCGCGGCCGTGTGCGGATCCATCGGGGCGTCGCCGACGACGACCACCTCGACCGGGACGCCCTCGCCGTCCTCGACCTGCGCGCACGCCCGGCGCACGGCGACGGCAACGGTCTCGCCGGCGTCCGGCGCCGGCCGCTGCGACGTGTACAGCCACTCCCGCAGCTGACGCTCCTGCGAGCGGGCCAGCCGCGCGACCTCCTCGGCGTCGCCGGGACGGCGCTGGATGAGCGACAGCGTGTGCAGCACGGAGTCGTGCAGGTGGGCGGCGATCTCGGCCCGCTCCTGCTCGCGCTCGCGCAGCGCCCGCTCGGCCTCGAGGTCGCGGAACAGCCGCAGCGCCCACGGCCCCAGCACCAGCGCGATGCCGACGAGCACAGCGAGCGCCGCGACGACGACGAGCGTGACGGCGCGGGTGTCGAGGTCGGGCTCGAGCAGCATGACCGCGCCGACGGTGACGAGCAGCAGGCCACCGAGCAGCCGCAGCGCACCGGCCGGCGTCCCGATGCCGACGGGCTCGAGCCAGCGCGTCCGCTCGGCCGAGTCGAGCTGGCTGAGCCCGAGCACGGCACCGGCGCCCACCACGAGCACCGGGACGAGCCACGGCCACGGCAGCTGGTACCCGAACCGGGTGGCGACGAGGAACAGGGCGACGGCGCACAGCGCCAGCCCGCCGAGCAGCAGCCGCACCGGCTCGTTCTCGACGGTCGCGCGGCGCACCTGGTCGAGCGTCAGCGCGGCCTGCGCCTGGGCCTCGGGCTGCCCCCGGGTGGCGGCGGTGCGCAGCGTGTCGGCGGCGGCGCGGGCCGAGCCGTCCTGCGGCACCAGCGCCCAGAGCAGGCCGTACGCCACCAGGCCGGCCCCGCCGAACGGCACCAGCACGAGGAAGACCAGCCGCACCGGCGTCAGCGGCAGCCCGAGGTGGGCCGCCAGGCCTGCGCAGACGCCCGCGACGCTGCGGCCGACGACCGGCCGCACCAGGGGCGGGGGGGCGCCGGCGGGCGCGCTCGGCTCGGTCGGGACGCTCACCCGCCCATCCTGACGCCTCGCGGGCGCACCGGGCAGGTGGGTCGTCCCCCAGCGCGCCCCGGCGACCCCGGGCGCGGGTGGGGGTCGCGTCAGGGTCGTCCCCGATCCCGCCGGGGGGTGCCCGGCGAGCAGGCTGGCGCCATGGACCCGACCAGCACGCCCCCCGGACCGCCCCCGGGCGCACCCGGCCCGCCGCCGCAGGCCCCGACCTACGGGACGCCGCCGCCCGGCGGTCCGGGTGGTCCCGGCGGCCCTGGTGGCCCTGGTGGCCCCGGTGGTCCCGGTGGTCCCGGCGGCCCCGGCGGCCCCGGTGGCTGGGCGCCACCCGGCCCGGGGGCCGGCGCGCCCGGTGGGTCGGGCCTGCAGTCGTTCTTCGCCTCCCTGCGCCGCAGCGGCCTCGTGCGTCCGGACGAGAGCACCCGCTCCGGTCCCGGTGTCTGCACGGCGGTCGCGCACCGCCTCGGCGTCGACACCACGCTGGTGCGGGTCGGCGTCGTGCTGCTGGCGGTCTTCGGCGGGGTCGGGCTGCTCGCCTACGGCGTCGCCTGGCTGCTGCTGCCGCAGGCTGACGGCCGCATCCACGCCGAGGACCTGCTGCGGGGCCACTTCACCGCCGGCGCCGTCGGCTCGCTGCTCGCGATCTTCTTCGGCTTCGGCGGCTTCGGTCGCTGGTGGTGGTCGCCGGGTGGCGACGGGTGGGTCGGCGCCGTCGTCGTGGTGTCCGTCATCGCCCTGGCCGCGACGGCGATCGGCTGGTCGCTCACCCGTCAGCAGGGCGAGCAGGCCACCGACCCGGTCGCCGGCCCCGACGGCCCGACCGACCCGGGCGGCCCGACCGGCCCGACCTCGGCGGCGTCGCTCGCGGCGCCCGCCGCGGGCGGGCGGGTCGACCTCGACAAGGGCCAGGAGCGGGTCGACCTCGGCAAGCTGGCGACCGACTTCCGGCCGCTGGCCCCGCGTCCCGCCCCGGTGCCCGTCACACCGCCCCCGCCACGCCGCCGGCCGGCCGGGCCGGCGGTGACCGCGCTCGTCGCGGGCCTCTCGCTGCTCGCCGCGGCCGCGATCCTGCTGGTCGACCGCGTCGACCCGCTGCCCGTGCACGTCCCGCTCGTGGCCGCCGTGGCCGCACTCGCGCTGATCGGGCTGGCCGTCGTGGTCGTCGGCCTGACGGGCCGGCGCGCGGGGGGCCTGACCGGCCTCGCGGTCGTGACGCTCGTGCTCGTGGTCGTCGGGTGGGGCGACGCCCGTGTCGACGGCGTCCTGTCGGACTGGCGCTCGGCCGACGAGTCGTCGAGCTTCGACGACGCGCAGTGGCGACCGACCGGTGAGCTCACCGAGGACCGCAGCTACGCCGTCGACTTCGGTTCGGGCACGCTCGATCTCACCGACGTCGAGCCGCTCTCCGAGGGCGAGGAGCCCGCGACGCTCACGGCGTCGGTGCGGTTCGGCTCGATGACCGTGCTCGTGCCCGACGACCTCACGGTCGAGGTCGACCTCAGCACCACCGAGGGCCGGGTCGCCGCTCCCGGCGCCGGCGACGGCGGCAACCGCGACATCAGCACCACGATCGGGCCGGACGGCCCGGTCGACGTCCGCATCGAGGGTGTCGCCCGGCTGGGCGAGCTCGTCGTCGAGGAGGCCCCCCGGTGAGCGCGACCACCACGTCCGCGGACGCCACGCGTCCCGCTGCCCGCCCGTCCGGTCCGAGCATGGCCACCGTGGTGTGGGGCCTGGTGCTGCTCGCGGTCGCCGCGCTGGCCGGCATCAGCGAGTGGACCTCGCTCGACCTCGATCCGACCCTGGTGCTGCCGGCGGTGCTGCTGGGAGCCGGTGTGCTGCTGGTGTTCTCGGCCGGGGTCGCCGTCGTACGCCGTCCGCGGCGCACGACGGCCGACCCCCTGCCGGACGAGCCGCAGGATCAGCAGGCGGCAGGTCAGCAGTCCGGCGCGACCCGGCCGTCCGACCCGGTGTAGGTGTAGGCGTCGGAGATGAAGCGGCCGCTGCCGATCTTGTTCCAGATCCGCGACGTGCCGTAGGTGCCGGTCACCGAGGTGCCGGTGGTCTGGCAGCTGATCCGCACCTGCGACCCGTCGGCGAGCGAGCCGACCGAGGCGTACCCGGTGCCCGGGCCGGAGCGCACCGTCAGCGGCGCCCCGGCGGTGTTCACCGTGCCCGGGGCGCCGGTGCCGCCACCGCCGCAGCCGTTGCGCGAGGTGTAGCTCTTCGTCCCGTAGTACAGGGCGGTGGCGCCGTTGAACACCACGCGCTGGTCGGCGCCGTTCAGGCGCTGCTCGAAGTGCAGGTGCGGACCGCTCGAGCCGCCGGTGCTGCCGACGGTGCCGAGGCGCTGCCCGCCCGAGACCTGCTGGCCGGCGCTCACCGCGAACGAGCTGAGGTGGGCGTAGTAGGTCGTCCAGCCGCCGCCGTGGTCGACGACGACGTACTTGCCGTACGACGTGCCGCCGAGGTCGCGGACGGTCGAGACGCGGCCGGGCGCGCTGGCGACCACGGGGTCGTTCACGTCGTCGGTGCGGTTGAAGTCGATGCTCAGCTGCGGGCTGTGGCCGGTGCGGGTCTGGCCGGACCAGGTCTGGCCGCAGGGGAACGGCAGCTGGAAGGCCGGCTTCGCCGAGGCCGCGGGGGCGGTGGCGACGAGGCCGGCAGCGGCCAGCAGGCCCGCCGCGGCGACGGCGAGGGCGGGGCGCAGCGAGGCGCGCGAGGGCAGGGCGAGACGCATGGGTGGAACCTCCGGGGTCGGGCTGGTCGGTGACTGGTGCGGATCCCTGGGGTGTCGACGCGCCCGACCCTAGGCACCCGCGCGCCCGTCCTGTCCGAGTTGTCCACACCCCCGAGAAGGGGCTCAGTCGCCGAAGCGCTCCCGCAGCGGCGCGGTCCAGGCCGCGCGCAGGTCGTCGAGACCGAGGCGGAACAGGCCCTGCACGTCGAGCGACTGCTGGCCGTCGTCGCCGGGGGCGTCGTCGACCACGCCGATGCGCGCGTGGACGAGTCCGCGGGCGGTGCACACGTCGGTGAACCGCACCTCCTCCGAGCGCGGCACCGACACCAGCACGCGGCCGGTCGACTCGGAGAACAGCGCGGCGAACGGCGTGATGCCGTCGCGCTCGCACAGGTCGTCGAGCCAGACCCGCGCTCCGACACCGAATCTCAGCGCACCCTCGACCAGCGCCTGGGCCAGGCCGCCGTCGGCCAGGTCGTGCGCGGCGTCGACCAGGCCGTCGCGGCTGCACGAGACCAGCACCTCGGCGAGGGTCTTCTCGTGCGCGAGGTCGAGCACCGGCGGCACGCCGCCGAGGTGGTCGTGCACCGCGTGCGCCCAGGTCGAGCCGTCGAGCTCGTCGCGGGTCGTCCCGACCAGGTAGAGGTTCTGGCCCGGCGCGCGCCAGCCGGACGGCGTGCGGCGGGTGACGTCGTCCATCACACCGAGCACGCCGACGACGGGCGTCGGGTGGATCGCGGTCTCGCCGGTCTGGTTGTAGAGGCTCACGTTGCCGCCGGTGACGGGCAGGCCGAGCGCGCGGCACCCCTCGGTGAGGCCGTCGACCGCCTGCGCGAACTGCCACATGACGGCGGGGTCCTCGGGCGAGCCGAAGTTCAGGCAGTCGGTGACGGCGACGGGGACGGCGCCCGCGGTCGCGACGTTGCGGTAGGCCTCGGCGAGCGAGATCTGCGCTCCGAGAAGGGGATCGAGCGCACCGAACCGGCCGTTGCCGTCGAGCGAGACGGCGACGCCGAGCCCGGTCTCCTCGTCGACGCGCACGACACCGGCGTCGTCGGGCATCGCCAGCGCGGTGCCACCCATGACGTAGCGGTCGTACTGGTCGGTGACCCACGACTTGTCGGCGAGGTTCGGCCACGCCGCCATCCGCAGCACGGTGTCGCGCAGCTCGTCGCCGGTCGACGGACGTGCGAGGCCTGCCGACGTGTCGGCCTGCCGGCCGTCGAGCCAGTCCGGACGAGCGAACGGGCGCTCGTAGACGGGGCCCTCGTGGGCGACGGTGCGCGGCGGCACGTCGACGACGTCCTCGCCGTGCCACTGCACGACGAGCCGGCCGGTGGTGGTGACCTCGCCGACCACGGTGGCCAGGACGTCCCACCGGTCGGTGACCGCCATGAACTCCTCGAGCCGCTCGGGACGGACGACGGCCATCATCCGCTCCTGCGACTCGCTCATCAGGATCTCCTCCGGCGAGAGCGAGGAGTCGCGCAGCGGGACGCGGTCGAGCCAGACGTGCATGCCGCCGTCACCGGCGGAGGCGAGCTCGGACGTCGCGCACGACAGGCCCGCACCGCCGAGGTCCTGGATGCCCTCGACGACGCCGGCCGCGAACAGGTCGAGGCAGCACTCGATGAGCACCTTCTCGGTGAACGGGTCGCCGACCTGCACGGCCGGGCGCTTGGCCGGACCGGTCTCGTCGAAGGTCTCGGACGCCAGCACCGAGACGCCGCCGATGCCGTCACCGCCCGTGCGGGCCCCGAACAGCACGACCAGGTTGCCCTCGCCGGTGGCGTTCGCCAGGTGCAGGTCCTCGTGCTTGAGCGCGCCGACGCAGAGCGCGTTGACGAGCGGGTTGCCCTGGTAGCAGGGGTCGAAGACCACCTCACCGCCCACGTTCGGCAGGCCCAGGCAGTTGCCGTAGCCGCCGACGCCGGCCACCACGCCGTGGACGACGCGCGGGGTGTCGGGGTGGTCGATCGCGCCGAACCGCAGCGAGTCCATCACCGCGATCGGGCGGGCGCCCATCGCCATGATGTCGCGGACGATGCCGCCGACGCCGGTGGCGGCGCCCTGGTACGGCTCGATGTACGAGGGGTGGTTGTGGCTCTCGACCTTGAAGGTCACCGCCCAGCCCTGACCGATGTCGACGACGCCGGCGTTCTCGCCGATGCCGGCGAGCATCTTGCCGACGGGCGTCTCGGTCGGCAGCGTCCCGAACCGCTTCAGGTGCACCTTGGACGACTTGTACGAGCAGTGCTCGCTCCACATCACCGAGTACATCGCCAGCTCGGACGAGGTGGGGCGGCGGCCGAGGATCTCGCGGATGCGCTCGTACTCGTCCTGCTTCAGACCGAGCTCGGCCCAGGGCTGCTCGGTGCCGGGCGTCGAGGCCGCCACGGACACGGTGTCGAGCGTCATGCGCGGACGGCTCCTTCGGCGAGCGAGGTGAGGACGGAGGTGAAGAACCGTAGGCCGTCGGTGCCGTCGGTGCCGGTGCGCGGGTCGGGACCGAAGCCGGCCTCGGTGGCGTGCTCGGGGTGCGGCATCAGCCCCACGACGTTGCCGGCCTCGTTCGAGATGCCGGCGATCGCGCGGTACGAGCCGTTCGGGTTGCCGCCGACGTAGCGGGCCACCACGCGTCCCTCGCCCTCGAGCTCGTCGAGGGTGCGCTCGTCGGCCACGAAACCGCCCTCGCCGTTCTTCAGCGGGACGACGACCTCCTCGCCCTCGGCGTAGGCGTTCGTCCAGGCGGTCGAGGTGCGCTCGATGCGCAGCCGCTGGTCGACGCAGTTGAACGTGCGGTGGTCGTTGCGGATCAGCGCGCCGGGCAGCAGGTGCGACTCGCACAGGATCTGGAACCCGTTGCAGATGCCGAGCACCGGCAGGCCGCCGCGGGCGGCGTCGACGAGCGGCTCCATCACCGGGGCGAAGCGGGCGATCGCGCCGCAGCGCAGGTAGTCGCCGTAGGAGAACCCGCCGGGCAGGACGACGGCGTCGACGCCGTGCAGGTCGGCGTCCGCGTGCCAGAGGGAGACCGGTTCGCCGCCGGCGAGCCGCACCGCGCGGGCGGCGTCCTTGTCGTCGAGCGAGCCGGGGAAGGTGACGACCCCGACCCGCATCAGCGCACCGCCTCGACGCGGACGACGTCCTCGATCACGGGGTTGCTCAGCAGGGTGGCGGCGGCCTCGCGGACCTGGGCGAGCACCTCGTCGGTGACCTCGCCCTCGGTCTCGAGCTCGAACCGCTTGCCCTGGCGGACCCCGGTGATGCCGGCGAAGCCGAGCCGGGGCAGCGCCCCGACGATGGCCTTGCCCTGGGGGTCGAGGATCTCGGGCTTGGGCATGACGTCGACGACGATGCGTCCCATCGGGGCTGCTCCTGGGGAGGGGCGGGCGAGTCGGCCCCAGGCTACCGGGCCCGGAGCACGCCGCCGTGCGCCGCCCTGTGGCGGGGAGGCCCCCCTGGTGCGACCGTGGCCCCATGCGCATCTCCCACCTCGGACACGCCTGCCTGCTGGTCGAGGCCCGCGGTCGCCGCGTGCTGATCGACCCCGGGGCGTTCAGCCACGACTGGCACGCCATCCCCGACGTCGACGCGGTCGTCGTCACCCACCAGCACGCCGACCACGTCGACGCCGAGCACCTGCCGGCCCTGCTGACGGCGAGCCCCCGCGCGCGGGTGCTGGTCGAGGGCGCCCTGCACGGCGACACCTCGCTGCTCGGCCTGACGGCCGGCGACGGCCGGGTCGAGGCGTTCGGTCCCGGCGACCGGGTCGAGCTCGACGGCGGCATCGAGCTCGAGGGCGTCGGCGGGCAGCACGCGGTGATCCACGAGGAGATCCCCCGGATCGGCAACGTGGGCGTGCTCGTGCGCGCGGAGGGCGAGCCGACGCTGTTCCACCCCGGCGACGCCTACGAGTACGCGCCGGAGCGGGTCGACGTGCTCGCGGTGCCGCTGGCGGCGCCGTGGGCGTCGTTCAAGGAGACGGTGGCGTTCGCCCGGGCGGTGCGTCCCGGCGCGCTCGTCCCCGTCCACGACGCGGTGCTGTCCGCGCAGGGACGCGGGGTCTACGTGCGCCAGCTGACCGCCCTGGGCGGCGCCGAGGTGCGCGACCTGACGGGTGCCGGGCCGACCGAGATGGCCTGACCCGCATGGGGTCGCGTCTGTACGACCGCGGCACGACCGCCGCGATGACGGCGATGACGGTCGTGCACCGGGTGGTCGACCGCGTCAGCGGCGGACGCCTCGGACGACGCCTGGCCGGCGCACCCGTGGTGTGGCTGACCGTGCGGGGACGCCGCTCGGGTGCCGAGCAGCGCGTCCCGCTGGTGTTCGCCCGCGACGGCGAGGCGTACCTGCTCGCGGGCTCGCGCGGCGGCACCGAGAAGACCCCGGCCTGGGCGTGGAACCTGCGCGGCCACGAGGACCGGGACGAGCCGGCGCGCGTCCTCGACGCGTCCGCGGGCACCGAGGTCGAGGTCGACGTCCGCGAGCTGCACGGCGCCGAGCGCGACCGCGGCTACGCGCTGATGGTGCGCACCTACCGCGGCTTCGCCGGGTACGAGCGGCAGGCGACGCGCACCATCCCGGTGTTCGCCCTCACGCCCCGCTGACACGGCCTCAGGGGCGCGCCGGCAGCCGCGTGAGGTGGTACCCGGCGGCCGCCGGGTCGGGCACGCCGAACCGGGCGTTCACCGCCCACAGGTACCGGTCCCACCGGGTGGCGGTCGACGGCACGCTGAGGGTGGGGTCGGTGAGCGCACCGCGCCACGTGGCCACCCACCCGCGCGCACCCGCGCGCAGCGCGAGCACCGACACCTCCTGCTGGCCCGAGCCGCGCACGTCGTAGAGCAGGTTGCCGGCGAGCTCGAGCCCGTCGCCGCCGACGAGGCCGGGACCGCCGCGCACCTCGAGCGGGGCGACGACGCCGCTGCCCTTCGGGACGGTCCAGAGGCCACCCGCGGTGGAGTGGTTCAGCAGCAGCGTGTCGCGGTCGAGCTCGCGGATGCCGTTGGCGCGCAGGCCCTCGGTGACCGGCCAGGCGCCCGTGAGCGCGACGTACGACGGCTCGCCGGCCAGTACGCCGCCAGGGGCGAGCGGCAGCCGCACGAGCCGGTCGACGTTCGAGTCGGTCACCCACACCGCGTCGCGGGTGACGACGAGGTCGTTGAGGAACACCGACCCGGGCACCTCGACGCGGTGCACCGGCGTCCCGGTGCGGGAGTAGGCGTAGACGACCCCGAGGGCGCCCTCGCTGCCGGCGACCCAGACCAGCCCGGAGCGGCCGTCGACCTGCATGCCGCGCAGCGTCTTCCCCGCCTGCCCCGGGACGACGACGCGACCCCGTCCCGTCGCGAGGTCGCCGCTGTACAGCGCCCCGTCGGCGAGCGAGCCGGTCCAGAACTTCCCGCCCGCGCCGGAGGTGATGCCCTCGGGACGGAACCCGACCGGCAGGGGGATCGTGGCCGGTGGGGCGGCCAGCGCCGGCGTCCCCGCCGCGGCGAGCAGCGCGGGGGCCGCGACGGCGGCGGCGAGCAGGGAGCGGCGGGTGGGGAGGGCGGGGTCCATCCGGTCAGGATGCGTCGGGTGCGCCGACCCCGCCATCCGGGCGGCGTCGCCGCAGCACCTCGCACGCCCACAGCGCCCAGAGCACCAGCAGCGGCTGGAAGAAGAGCCGCACCAGCCGGGCGCGGTCGGTGTCGAGACCGAACGCGTCGACGCCCTCGAGGTACTGCGCGACGTTGCCCGGGAAGACGGCGACGAGGAACAGCGCCACCACGACCCCGACCGTCCGGCGGTGCCGCCGGGGCGCGGCGACCACGGCCAGACCGAGCACGATCTCGACGACCCCGGACGCCAGGACGGTGAACCCCTCGTCGACGGGGAACCACGCGGGCACCTGCGCGAGGAACTCGTCGGGCCGGACGAGGTGCAGCACCCCGGCGGTCGCGAGGAAGGCGCCGAGCAGCAGCCGCGCCGCCGTCCGCACCATCAGCCGGTGAGGAACGACAGCCGGACCTGGCGGTCGGGGTTGTCGACGTTGGTGTCGACCAGGCAGATGCTCTGCCAGGTGCCGAGCGCGAGCCGGCCGCCGAGCACCGGCACGGTGGCGTACGGCGGGACGAGCGCGGGCAGCACGTGGTCGCGGCCGTGGCCGGGCGTGCCGTGGCGGTGCCGCCAGGCGGTGTCGCGCGGGAGCAGCGCCTCCAGCGCGGTGAGCAGGTCGTCGTCGCTGCCCGCGCCGGTCTCGAGCACCGCCACGCCCGCCGTGGCGTGGGGGACGAAGACGTGCAGCACGCCGTCGCCCTCGCCGGCGACGAAGCGCGCGCAGTCGTCGGTGAGGTCGACGACGACCTCGGACGTGCCGGTGCGCACCTGCAGCACCTCGCTCCTCACGCGAACACCCGCCCGGTGAGCCGGCGGTACGCCTCGAGGTAGCGCTCGCGGGTGCGCTCGACGACCTCGTCCGGCAGCGGGGGCGGCGGGGTGTCGGAGGCGCGGTCCCAGCCCGACGCGGGGCTCGTCAGCCAGTCGCGCACGACCTGCTTGTCGAACGAGGGCTGCGCGTGTCCGACCCGGTACTCCTCGGCGGGCCAGAACCGGGACGAGTCTGGAGTCAGCACCTCGTCGCCGAGCACCAGCCGCCCGGTCGCCGGGTCGTGCCCGAGCTCGAGCTTGGTGTCGGCCAGCAGGATGCCGGCGTCGCGCGAGATGCCCTCCGCCAGTGCGTAGACGGCGAGCGTGAGGTCGCGCAGCCGGTGGGCCAGCTCGTCGCCGACCGTCGTGGCGACCTGCGCCAGCGACACGTTCTCGTCGTGCTCGCCGAGGGCGGCCTTGGTGGCGGGCGTGAAGATCGGCGGGTCGAGCCGCGACCCGTCGTCGAGCCCCGGCGGCAGCGCGTTGCCGCACACCTCGCCGGTGGCGCGGTAGTCGGCCAGCCCCGAGCCCGTGAGGTACCCGCGGGCCACGCACTCGACGGGCACCATCTCGAGCCGGCGGCACACCATCGCCCGCCCGGCGACGGCCTCGGGCACGTCGGTCGAGACCAGGTGCGTACCGAGCGGTCCCTCGTCGGACGACACCCGCCCGTCGAGCCGCTCGAACCACCACAGCGTCAGGGCGGTGAGGACCCGGCCCTTGTCGGGGATCGGCGTCGCGAGCACGTGGTCGTAGGCGCTCACCCGGTCACTGGCGACGACCAGCACCTCGTCGGGGCGCTCGGCCGACGCGTACAGGTCGCGCACCTTGCCCGAGTACGTGTGGGTCCAGCCGGGCAGGTCGAGGGGGCCGCTCACGAACAGGAGTCTCCCAGACCTGTCCGCCGGCACGCCGCCGCACTACCGTCGCCGGCATGACCGACGGCCCGCCCCCCGGACGCCCCGCGCTGCAACCGCTCGAGGAGGACTTCGAGCGCGTCCTGTGCATCGCCGCCCACCCCGACGACCTCGAGTACGGGACGGCGGCCGCCGTCGACCGCTGGGTGAAGCAGGGCAAGACCGTGACCTACCTGCTGGCCACCCGCGGCGAGGCCGGTATCGACACGATGCCGCCCGCCGAGGCCGGCCCGGCCCGCGAGCAGGAGGAGCGCGACGGCGCCCTGGTCGTCGGCGTCGACGTGGTCGACTTCCTCGAGGGCTACCTCGACGGCGTCATGGAACCCACCCTGGGGTTGCGTCGCGACCTGTGCCGCGAGCTGCGCAGGCTGAAGCCGGACGTCGTGGTCACCGGCAGCCACGAGCTGCGGTTCCGCCCGGGCATGTCGAACCAGGCCGACCACCGCGCGGTCGGCATGTGCGTGCTCGACGCGGCCAAGGACTGCGGCAACCGCTGGATCTTCCCCGAGCTCGTCGCCGAGGGGTACGAGCCCTGGAAGGGACTCAAGGCGGTGATCATGGGCGCCTCGACGTCGCCGACGCACTACCTCGACGTCACCGGCCACCTCGAGCCCGCGATCGCCTCGCTCGAGGCGCACCGCGCCTACAACGAGGCGCTGCCCGACGACTTCCCGAAGCCGCGCGAGCTCGTGACGATGATCCTGTCGATGGGCGCCGAGGCCGCCGGGACCGAGCACGCGCTGCTGTTCGAGGTCTTCGGGAACTAGAGCGTCACGCCCGGGGCGCTGCGCAGGGCGCGCGGCAGCAGCGCCGCGCCGCGCGCGCCGTGGCGGCCGAGCGCGTCCTGCGGGTTCGAGAACGAGCACGCCCTGAGCGACAGGCACCCGCAGCCGATGCACGAGTCGAGCCCGTCACGCAGCCGCTCGAGGGCGGCGATCTGCTCGTCGATGCGGCCGCGCCAGTGCCGCGAGATGCGTGACCAGTCGGCCTTGCTCGGGTTGCGGCCGCTGGGCAGCGTCGCGAGCTCGTCGCGGATCTCGTCGAGCGACAGCCCCACCACCGAGGCGGCGCGCACGAACGCCAGCCGCCGCAGCACCTGCCGCTGGTAGCGCCGCTGGTTGCCGCTGGTGCGCTCGGCCGTGATCAGGCCCTCGGCCTCGTAGTAGCGCAGCGCCGACGGCGCGAACCCGCTGCGGCGACTGACCTCCGAGATCGTCAGCTGGTCGGTGGGTCGCACGTCACGCTCCCTTGACCTCAAGTCGAGTTGAGCTACCAGCATCACCGGCATGACCACCAGAACACAACCCGCAGACCGCACCCACGACCGCGTCGCCGTGGTGACCGGCGCCTCCGAGGGGCTCGGACGGGCGCTGGCGCTCGCGCTCGCCCGCGACGGCTGGGCGCTGGTCGTCGACGCGCGCCGCACCGCACCGCTGGAGGGGGTCCGCGGCGAGCTCGCGACGGCCGGTGCGCCCGACGTGGTCGCCGTGCCCGGCGACGTCACCGACCCCGCGCACCGGGACGCCCTGCGCGGCGCCGTCGCGGGCCTGGGTCGGCTCGACCTGCTGGTGCACAACGCCAGCACGCTCGGAGCCAGCCCGCAGCCGCACCTCGAGGCGCTGGACGCCGACGTGCTGCGCCGGGTGCTCGAGACCAACCTGGTGGCGCCGCAGGACCTCACCCGCCTGCTGCTGCCGCACCTCGTCGCCGCACGCGGCACCGTGCTGTCGGTGTCGTCCGACGCGGCGGTGGCGCACTACGAGGGGTGGGGGGCGTACGGCGCCTCCAAGGCCGCGCTCGACCACCTGACGCTGACCTGGGCAGCCGAGCACCCCGAGATCGGCTGGTACGCGGTCGATCCCGGCGACATGCGCACGCGGATGCACCAGGACGCCTTCCCGGGCGAGGACATCGGTGACCGCCCGCCGCCCGAGCAGGTGGTGCCCGCGCTGCTCGCGCTGGTCGGTGCCCGCCCGTCGTCCGGACGGCTCCGCGCCGCGGACGTCGCGGTCCGCGAGGAGGTGCCGTCGTGAGCGTCCGCACCTTCGCCGCCCAGCCGGCCGAGCAGCGGGGCCTGCCCCGCGACGGCGTGCGACTCCTGGTCGCCTCGGGGACCGGGCTGGTGCACGCCCGGTTCCACGACCTGGCCGAGCACCTGCGCCCCGGCGACCTGCTGGTCGTGAACGACTCGGCCACCGTCCCCGGGCAGGTCGACGGGGTGGTCGTCTCGGGCGACCGGCCCGCCGACCCCGTGGTCGTGCACGTCGGTGCGCGCCTCGACGACGGGTCGCGGGTGGTCGAGCTGCGCACCGCACCCGACGCGGCCGACCCCGTGCTCGACGCCCGTGCGGGCCTGCTGGTCGACCTCGGCGGGCGCGTCACCCTCGCGCTGACGGCGCCCTACCCGCGCGAGGGCTCGTCCCCCACCGGGCGCGGTACCCGGCTCTGGCGGGCGCGCGCGTCCGGACCGCTCGACGCGCACCTGCGCGAGGTCGGACGCCCGATCGCCTACGGGTACCTCGACCACCCGTACCCGCTCGAGGCGTACCAGACGGTGTTCTCCGTACGACCCGGCAGCGCCGAGATGGCCAGCGCCGCACGCCCGTTCACGTCCGAGCTGGTGACGCGCCTGGTCTCGTGCGGTGTCGGTGTGGCACCGGTGACGCTGCACACCGGGTTCTCGTCGCAGGAGGCGGGTGAGTGGCCGCAGCCGGAGTGGTTCGAGGTGCCGGAGGCGACCGCCGACGCCGTCGCCGCGACCCGGGCCCGCGGTGGCCGCGTGGTCGCGGTCGGCACCACGTCGACGCGCGCGCTGGAGTCGGCGGTCGACGCCGACGGCCGCGTGCGTGCGACGTCCGGCTGGACCGAGCACGTGGTGACCCCGGGCACCCCGCCGCGGGTCGTGGGCGGGCTGGTCACCGGCTGGCACGACCCGACCGCCTCGCACCTGCTGCTGGTGCGGGCCGTGGCCGGCGACGCCCTCACCGCGCGGGCCTACGAGGCGGCGTCCGACGAGGGGTACCTCTGGCACGAGTTCGGCGACGCCGGGCTGTTCCTCCCGTGAACCCGCCCGGGCGGCCGCCGTCAGCCGAACGCGGCGGCGGTCACCCGGCGGTAGCGGCGTCCGGCGAGCAGCGACGACAGCGCCCGCAGCGGCGCGGGCATCACCTCGCCGAAGGCCCGGCGCTGCGCGGGGTCCAGGGAGTCCGACACCCACTGCACGAACCACAGCGCCTCCGCCAGCGGCGCGTCGCGTCCCATCCGCCGCAGCGCCGCCGAGACCGCCTCGGGGTCGGCCGCGCCGAGCAGCTCGTGCATCTGCGACTCCTCGTGCGCGAAGTGCGTGGTCGCGGCGTCGCGGAGCCGGTCCAGACCCGCGGCCGCGCGCGCGGCGTCGTCCGCCGCGGCCGAGGTCCGCAGCGCGGCGAACGCGTCGCGGCTGTCGCCGAGCCCGCGCACGATCTCCTCGTGCTCGTCGGTCAGGTCGGCGACGTCGTGCTGGTGACCCGCGCCCGGGTCGCCGATCACCGGCCACAGGTTCTTCTCCTCCCCCTCGTGGTGGGAGGTGAGCATCTGGTCGAAGTGCGCGAACGCCTCGCCCAGCGCCTCCGCGCGCCCGGCGTCGCCGGGCGTGAACGTCTCGACCGCCGCCGAGAAGCGGTCGAGGTCGCGCCGCACCGCCACGTGGATCAGCCGGTTCATGGTCTCGCCGTGGGTGAGGGTGTCCGCCATGCCCGACAGGGGACCACGCTCCCGTCCCCGGCGGAATGGCCCGAAGGGCCGAGGTCGTCCCACCCTGCGGCTAGGGTCGGGCGTCGTGGCCGACGAGAAGACCGACAGCACCGCCCGCGACGACGCGACGACCCCCGCGGAGGCGGCGAAGGAGCCGGCGACCACGGTCACCGACGACCTCTTCACCACCCACCACACCCTCAAGGTCGGACGCCGCACGCTGCGGTACACCGCCACGTCCGGACGCGTCGTGCTGCGGCGCGAGGTGGTCGAGGACGGCGAGTTCAAGGGGCACAGGGCCGAGGCCGAGGTCTTCCTCACCTCGTACACGCTCGACACCGGCACCGGTGACGACGCGAGGCCCGACCCCGACCGCCCGGTCACGTTCTGCTTCAACGGCGGCCCCGGGTCGTCGTCGGTGTGGCTGCACCTCGGGCTGCTGGGCCCCAAGCGGGTCGTGATGGGCGACGCGGGCTCGCTCGCCCCGCCGCCGTACGGGCTCGCCGACAACGCCGAGACGCTGCTGACGACGTCCGACCTGGTGTTCGTCGACCCGGTCTCCACCGGCTACTCGCGCGCCGTCGAGGGCGGCAAGCCGGGACCGTTCCACGGCTACACCGGCGACATCGAGTCGGTCGGCGAGGTCATCCGGCTCTGGACGACGCGCAACGGCCGCTGGATGAGCCCGAAGTACCTCGCGGGCGAGTCGTACGGCACCACCCGGGCCGCCTCGCTCGCCGACCACCTGCAGTCGCGGTACGGCATGTACCTCAACGGGATCATGCTGATCTCGATGGTGCTCGACATGGGCACGATCCGGTTCACCGAGGGCAACGAGCTGCCGCACGCGCTGTTCCTGCCGACCTACGCGGCGATCGCGCACCACCACGGCCTGCACGGCGAGCGGCCGCTGCGCGAGGTGCTGGCCGAGGCCGAGGAGTACGCGGCCCGCGACTACCCGTGGGTGCTGTCGCGCGGCGCGCGCCTGACGCCGACCCAGCGCTCGGCGGCCGTCCGCAAGCTCGCCGGCCTCACCGGCCTGTCGCGCGAGTACGTCGACCGCGCCGACCTGCGCATCGAGCACCTGCGGTTCTTCACCGAGCTGCTGCGCGGCCAGGGCCGCACCGTCGGCCGCCTCGACGGCCGGTTCAGCGGGTGGGACAAGGACCGCGTCTCCGAGCTGCTCGACCGCGACCCCTCGTACACCGCGATCCACGGCCCGTACAGCGCCGCCTTCAACCACTACGTCCGCGAGGAGCTCGGCTTCGAGAGCGACCTGCCGTACGAGATCCTCACCGACAAGGTGCGGCCCTGGTCGTACAAGGAGTTCGAGGACCGCTCGGTGTCGGTGGTGTCGCGGCTGTCGGCCGCGATGCGCACGAACCCGCACCTGCGCGTGCACGTGGCGTGCGGCTACCACGACGGCGCGACCCCCTACGCGGCCGCCGAGCACACCCTGGCCCACCTCCACATCCCCGACGAGCTGCAGGCGAACATCGAGGTCCGCTACTACGAGGCGGGCCACATGATGTACGTCCACGAGCCGTCACGGGTGCAGCAGAGCAAGGACCTCGCCACCTTCGTCGGCGGGTGATCCTCAGCGCGAGGCCAGCGCCACCCGGACGCCGAGCCCGACCATGACGGTGCCGCTGACGGCCTCGACCCGGCGGCGCACGCGCGGACGGCGGAACCACCCGCCGGCCCGCCCGACCGCGGCGGCGAGCGCCAGGTAGAGCACCGTCTCGATCGCGACCTGCAGCAGCGCGAGCGCGGCCGTGGTGGCGAACAACGGGCGTCCGGCCGGCACGAACTGCGGGTAGAACGCCAGCATGAAGACCGCCGCCTTCGGGTTGGCGAGCTGCACCACGGCCCCCTCGCCGAAGCGCGCCCACCAGCGCCGCGCGCCGGGGGCCGCCGGTCCGTCGTCCGCCGGCTCGTGCGCCGACAGCGCCGACCGCCAGGCGCGGACGCCGAGGTACGAGCACACCCGCCCCGACGACCTTGAGCACGACCCACGCGACCTGCGACACCGCGACCAGCGCGGCGAAACCCGCGGCGGCCAGCAGCGCCCAGGCGTAGAGCCCGAGCTCGAGCCCCAGCACCGTCGGCACGGCGCCGTGCCACCCCTGGACGGCAGCCCGGCGCAGGATCAGCGCCATCGCCGGACCCGGCGAGGCCGAGATGAGCAGCACGGCGACGACGAACGCCGGCAGGGTCGCGAGCAGGTCCACGCAGCGATGCTCGCACCCGCCGGCAAGCGGTTTCGGGCGTCAGGCGACGACGTAGCGCACGGCGGACGCCGGTGACGCCGCGCGACAGGTCAGCAGCGCGGCCTCGGCCGCGAGCGAGCCGACGTCGAGCACCCGCGCCCCGACGCCGTCCACCTCGAGGTGCACCCGCCAGCGCCGCGACCCGGGGACGTGCTCGACGCGGACGACGCCCACCGCCGCCGGAGCGAGCGGGCCGAGCTCGCGGTGCAGGTGCACGGCCGCCACCTGCTCCCACGGGTGCAGGTGGCTCCAGCCGCGCAGGAACGCGGGGTCGGCGCGGCCGGCGAGGTGGTCCTCGACCAGCCGCACCGGGTCGGTGTCGTCGACCGCGCCGTAGACCGTGCCGTCGGGCACCACCAGCAGGTTGGCCGCGAACCGGTCGCCGCCGAGGTGGCTGCACTCCCACGTCCCGCCGGGCCAGCGCGCGGCGAGCGCCGCCGCGACCGGGCGCCCGCGCACGGCGCAGCAGGTGTCGTGGCGCCCGTGGGCGCACACCAGCAGCCGCGGGGTCGCGTCGTCCGGGGCGCGGGGCGGGACGTCCTCGGCGGTCGCCGTGGCGACCAGCAGGTCGTCG
>NZ_BAAHAF010000104.1:0-26379 GCF_054777815.1 Angustibacter speluncae
GCTGGTGCGGCTGCTCGTCGCGGCGCACGCCGCCCTGCACGCCCAGCGCCTCGCCCTGGCCGCCGCCCTCACCGCCGCGGCCGCCGTCGCCGCCGAGCTCGTCGACGACGCCCTGCCGGCGGACGCGATGGGCACCGGCGAGCTCGCCCGGGCGCTCGGGGTGCCCGCCTCGACGTTGCGGCACTGGGACGCCGAGGGACTGGTCGCTCCCGACCGCGGCCCTCGCGGGGCGCGCACCTGGACGCCGGCGCAGGTGCGCACGGTGCGGGTCGTGCACCAGCTGCGGCTCGCCGGGCACCCCGTGCCGGCCGTCCGCGCGGTCGTCCCGCACCTCACGGGACCCACCGGCTGGGGCGAGGTGACCGCGCTGCTGCGCGGCCGCGGGGCCGACCTGGACCGCCGCTCGCGGTCGCTGCTGCTGGCGTCGGCCTCGCTCGTCGAGGTGCTGGGGGTGGAGGTGCGGGCGACGGTCTAGGCGTCGATGCGGTCGCGGTCGAGCCCGGCCGCGCCCTCGACGATGAAGTCCTTGCGGGGGGCGACGTCGTTGCCCATCAGCAGCTCGAACACCCGCTCGGCCCGCTCGGCGTCACCGATGCCGACCCGCCGCAGCGTGCGGTGCCGCGGGTCCATGGTGGTCTCGGCCAGCTGGTTGGCGTCCATCTCGCCGAGGCCCTTGTAGCGCTGGATCGGCTCCTTGTACCGCTTGTTCGAGCGCGCCAGCTTCTTCAGCAGCTGGTGCAGCTCGGGCTCGGAGTAGGTGTAGACGACCTCGTTCTTGGCCCGGCCCGCGCCGATCACCTCGACCCGGTGCAGCGGCGGCACCGCGGCGTACACCCGGCCGGCCTCGACCAGGGGACGCATGTACCGGAACATCAGCGTCAGCAGCAGGGTGCGGATGTGCGCGCCGTCGACGTCGGCGTCGGTCATCAGCACGATCTTGCCGTAGCGCGCGGTGTCGAGGTCGAACGAGCGCCCCGAGCCCGCGCCGATCACCTGGATGATCGCCGCGCACTCGGTGTTCTTCAGCATGTCGGTGACCGACGCCTTCTGGACGTTCAGGATCTTGCCGCGGATGGGCAGCAGCGCCTGGAAGTCGGACGAGCGCGCGAGCTTGGCCGTGCCGAGGGCGCTGTCGCCCTCGACGATGAACAGCTCGGACCGCTCGACGTCGTCGCTGCGGCAGTCGGCGAGCTTGGCCGGCAGGGACGAGGTCTCGAGCGCGTTCTTGCGGCGCTGGGTCTCCTTGTGCACCCGCGCGCTGATCCGCGCCTTCATCTCGGCGACGACCTTCTCGAGCACCGAGGCCGCCTGCTGCTTCTCGCCCCGCTTCGTCGAGCTCAGCAGCGCCGTCAGCTCCTTCTCGACGACGCGCGAGACGATGCCGCGCACCGCCGAGGTGCCGAGCACCTCCTTGGTCTGGCCCTCGAACTGCGGCTCGGCCAGCCGGACGGTGAGCACCGCCGTCATGCCGGCGAGCACGTCGTCCTTCTCGAGCTTGTCGTTGCCCGCCTTGAGCCGGCGCGCGTTCTGCTCGACCTGCTTGCGGAAGGTCTTCAGCAGGGCCGCCTCGAACCCGGACTGGTGCGTGCCGCCCTTGGGCGTGGCGATGATGTTCACGAACGTGCGCAGGGTGGTGTCGTAGCCGGTGCCCCAGCGCAGCGCGACGTCGACGACGCACTCGCGCTCGACCTCGGTGGGCTCGAGGTGCCCCATCGCGTCGAGCACCGGCACGGTCTCGGTGAAGTGGCCGGTGCCGTGCAGGCGCCAGACGTCGGTGACGCCGCCGTCGTGGGCGAGGTGCTCGACGAACTCGCTGATGCCGCCCTCGTGGACGAACACCTCCTCGTGCGGTCCGCTCTCGCCGGGCGTGCCGGGCAGGCCGCGCTCGTCCCGGACGGTGAGCCGGAGCCCGGGCACCAGGTACGACGTCTGCCGGATGCGGGTGACCAGCTCGTCGTAGGTGAACGAGGCGTCCTTGGTGAAGACCTGCCGGTCGGCCCAGTAGCGGATGCGGGTGCCCGTGACGCCCTTCTTCGCCCGCCCGACGACCCGCAGCTCGGAGCGGTCGGTGAACGCCTCGAACGAGGAGTCGGGCGCCGGGCCCGACCCGGCGTCGGCGAAGACGCCGGGCTCGCCGCGGCGGAAGCTCATCGCGTACGTCTTCCCGCCGCGGTCGACCTCGACGTCGAGCCGGGCCGACAGCGCGTTCACCACGCTGGCGCCCACGCCGTGCAGGCCGCCGGACGCCGCGTAGGACCCGCCGCCGAACTTGCCGCCGGCGTGCAGCTTGGTGAAGACCACCTCGACGCCGGACAGGCCGGTCTTGGGCTCGGCGTCGACCGGGATGCCACGGCCGTCGTCGTGCACCTCGACCGAGCCGTCGGGGTGCAGGATCACCGCGATGGCCGACGCGTGCTGGTCGAGCGCCTCGTCGACCGCGTTGTCGATGATCTCCCACAGGCAGTGCATCAGGCCGCGCGAGTCGGTGGACCCGATGTACATGCCCGGCCGCTTGCGGACGGCCTCGAGGCCCTCGAGGACCGACAGGTGGCGGGCGGTGTACGCCTTCGGGTCGGCCTTGGGCCGGGTGGTCGTGGTGGAGCTCGCGGGCACCGTCCGAGCCTAGCCCCGGCCCCCGACGGCACCCGGCAGGGCGCGCCTGGGGCCCCGTGGATGCACCCGGGCGGTCACGATCGGGTGACCCGGTTCACAACGAATCGGCTACGCGCGCAGCGAACACGCCCCGGCCGCGGAACCGGGAAGGATCCGGTGTGGTCTGATGGTTGAGCCAGGCGATGGAACGACCGATGAACCCAGGGAAACCGACGGGCACGACGGCTCCGAACCCCGGTGCGACGACCCGTACGACCAGCTCCACGAGCACCACCCGCACCACCACCGACGGCACCAGGAGGGACCGACCGTGACCACGACGCTCGCCAACCACCTCACCGCTGCCGACCGGTGCGACCGCTGCGGCGCGCAGGCCTACGTCCGCGTCGTCCTGTCGTCCGGCGGCGAGCTGCTGTTCTGCGCCCACCACGGCCGCGCCCACGACGCCCGGCTGCGTGAGCTCGACGCCGACATCACCGACGAGAGCGCGCGGCTGTCCGAGGAGTCCGCCTCCTGACACCGGGCGGGGCCCGGTAGGGTCCTCGCCCGTGGACGCGCTGCGCGACGACATCACCGTCATCTGCGGCATCGCGATCTTCGTCGGCGTGCTCGGCACGCTGCTCCCCATCCTGCCCGGCGGCCTGCTCATCGCGGCCGCCGTGCTGGTCTGGGCGCTCGTCGTGCAGACCCTCGGCGCCTGGATCGCGCTCGGCGTCGTCGTCCTGCTCCTCGGCGCCGGCGCCCTGCTGAAGTACCTGACCGCCGGCCGCGTCATGGTCCGCTCCGAGGTGCCGAACAGCTCGCTGCTCGTCGCCGGGCTGGTGGCGATCCCGGCCTTCTTCCTCATCCCGGTCATCGGGCTGGTGGTGGGGTTCGTCGTCGGCCTGGCCGCGATGGAGTACCACCGGCTGCGCGACTGGCGGGCGGCGCGCTCGTCGTCGCTGCTCGCGCTCGGCGCGGTCGGGCTCGGCATCCTGGTCGAGCTCGGCGCGGCGCTGCTCGCCGCCGCCGCCTGGGGCGTCGCGGTCTGGCAGGGCGCCGCGGGCTGACAGCCCGCACCACGAGCACCGACCCCGGCCGTTCGGCCGGGCGTCCGTCGACCGGTGGACGACCGGGTCGGCCGGTCGGCAGATGCCCCGCCCCCGGGTGCGCCGCGACGATCGGTGCATGGACGCCACGACCAGCACCCCGACCGGCACCGCCACGACCGGCACCGCAGCCCCGGCCGCCCCGCGCGGCCCCGTCACCGCCCGCGAGCGCGCGCTCGCTCCCGACCTGGCGCGCGGGGCGATGCTGCTGCTCATCGTGCTGGCCAACACCCCGTACTACCTGTGGGGCCTGGAGCACGGGCTGACGTCGGGCCACCCGCTCACCGGTTCGCTCGCCGACCGCGCGGTGCAGGCGGTGATGCTGGTCGCGGTCGACCTGCGCACCTACCCGATGTTCGCCTTCCTGTTCGGCTACGGCATCGTCCAGCTGCACCGTCGTCAGCAGGAGGCCGGTGTGCCCGAGCGGGGCGTGCGCCGGCTGCTGCGTCGCCGCCACTGGTGGCTGCTGGCCTTCGGCCTGGTGCACGCCGCCCTGCTGTGGGAGGGCGACATCCTCGGCATCTACGGCCTCGTCGGTCTGGTGACGTGCTGGCTGTTCCTGCGCCGCAGCGAGCGGGTGCTGCGGGTCTGGTCCGGCGTGCTGCTGGGGCTGATGGTGGCCGGCACCGCGCTGGTCGTCGCCTACGCGTGGTCGGTGCGCGACCTGCTCACCGTCGACGACGTCGGGTCCGGGCCCGACCTCGGCAACGCGATCGCGAACCCCGACTACCTGGCCTCGGTCGGCGACCGGCTGGTCACCTGGACGATCCTGCTGCTGCTGCAGGGCGTGTTCACGCTGGTCGTGCCGCTCGTGGTGCTGCTCGCGTTCCAGGCGGCCCGCCACCGCGTGCTGGAGGAGCCCGCACGCCACCTGCCGCTGCTGCGGCGCGTCGCCGTCGCCGGGCTGACCGTCGGCTGGCTCGGCGGCCTGCCGGGTGCGCTGGCCCAGCTCGGCGTGCTCGAGGTGCCGGACGGCGTCGCGTGGGCGCTGTTCCCCGTCCAGGCCACGACCGGCCTGTTCGCCGGCGTCGGCTACGTCGCCTGCTTCGGCCTGCTGGCCCACCGGCTGTCGGTGCGGGCCGGTGGGCAGGGGCGGGTCGTCGGGGCCGTCCGGGCGCTCGGCGAGCGGTCGCTGTCGGGCTACCTCGTGCAGTCGCTGCTGTGCGCGCCGCTGCTCGCCGCCTGGGGCCTCGGTCTCGGACGCCACCTGTCGTCGTGGTCGATGGCGGTCGTGGCCGTGGGCGTCTGGCTGCTCACCGTCGCCGGCGCGGCGTGGCTCGCGGCCGGCGGCCGACGCGGCCCGGCCGAGGTGGCGTTGCGGCGCCTCACCTACGGCCGGGCAGCGGTCGGCACGAGCTCACCAGCGGTGACCGACGTCGATCACCAGGCGCGACCCGTCCCCGGGGCCGTCGAGGGCGAGGACGCGGAACGGTAGGCGGGCGCGGACCCCGAGGCCGATCGTCGTCTGCCCCTCGAAGCAGCCCGCGTAGGCGACCTGGCGGAACGTGCGCCAGCCGGCCACGTCGACGAGCTCGGCCGGACGGGCCGGGTCCCAGTGCACGTGGCCGAGCCGGTCGACGACCGGGTTGCGCACGACGACCTGCAGGTCGGCGCCGCCGCGCAGCGGCACCGGGAACCCCGAGCCGTCCTGCACCACCTGCGGCACGTAGCGCACGTCGTACCCGGCGACGTCACCGTGCACGTCGACGACGAGCCGGTCGAAGCAGGCGTGCCGGCCGGCGCGGACCCCGTCGATCGCGTCGACGTCCATCCGCAGGTCGGACTCGGGCAGGGAGCCCCACACCTGGCCGCAGAACGGCGCCGCCTGCGCCGTGCCGGGGGCCAGCGAGGTGGCGAGGCCGACGGCGACCGCGAGCGCGGTCAGCCGCAGGGAGCGGGAGAGCCAGCGGGACATGACGACCTCCTCGTCGCCGGGGTGGGCGCCGCGGGTGCGGCGTCCACCCTGACCACGCGCTCGGCCGCCGCCGCGTTGACGTGGTCCCACTGCCCGAAGGTGCAGCGGCGTCAGCGCGAGGTGCGCCACTCCGAGCGGACGAGGTCGAGGATGCGGGGACGGTCGAGCGTCGACGGCACCGCGTCGTCGCGGAGCCGGTCGGGCGAGAACACCTGCGCCGCGGCGAGGGTGCGCGCGTCGAGCGAGCGGGCCGCCGGACCGTCCGGGTCGAGGTCGAGGACGGGACGCTCCTCCCCCGCCGCGGTGGCGAGCACGAAACCCCAGTCGCCGAAGCTCGGGACGTCGACGTGGTACGGCAGCGTCTGCAGGCCGGCGGCGCGCATGCCGGCCTCGATGCACCAGAACGTGTTCGGCGCCCACGAGGGCGACCCGGCCTGCACGACGACGCGCGCCCCGGGAGCGAGCACGTTCGTCAGCAGCGAGTAGAACTCCTGCGAGTAGAGCTTCGCCGTCCCGACCGAGTCGGGGTCGGGCATGTCGACCACGACGACGTCGTAGCGGTCGGGCGCGGTGCGCAGCCAGGCGAACGCATCGGCCGCGACGACGTCGACGCGCGGGTCGAGCAGCGAGTCGTCGTTGAGCTCGCGCATCCGGTCCCACCCGGTGGCGAGCTCGGTCATCGCCGGGTCGAGCTCGACCTGGGTCACGCTCGCCACCGCGTCGTGGCGCAGCACCTCCCGGGTGGCCATCCCGTCGCCGCCGCCGAGCACGAGCACGCGCTGGTGCGTCCCCGTCATCGCGGGGTGGACGAGCGCCTCGTGGTACCGGTACTCGTCGGTGCTGGAGAACTGCAGGTCGCCGTTGAGGTACAGCCGCAGCTCGGGATCGCCGCGCAGCGTGACGCCCTCGGTGACGACGATCTCCTGGTACGGGGTGTCGAGCGCGCGCACCACCGGAGCGGCGTAGAGCGCCTGGCGGGCCACCACCTCGAACGGCGCGACCAGGCCGAGCGTCGCGAGCAGCGCCGCCACCACGACCGCGGTGGCCAGGGCCAGCCCGGCCCGCGCCCGGCGGGAGATCTCGCGGCGGAACAGCCACAGCACCACGCCGGCGCCGGTGAGCGCGTTCACGACGCCGACGACGAGCGCGCCGCGCATGTGGCCGAGCAGCGGCAGCAGCAGGAACGGGAACGCGAGACCGCCGACGAGGGCGCCGAGGTAGTCGGCGGCGAACAGGTCGGCGACGGCCGAGCCGGCGTCCTGGCGCCGGATGCGCTGCAGCAGCGTCATCAGCAGCGGGATCTCGGCGCCGATGAGCACCCCGAGCACCGCCGCCACGACGGGCACGCCGACGCCGTAGACCTTGAGCCAGGCGAACGTGGCGTAGAGCGCGAGCACGCTGAGGCCGCCCAGCAGGGCCAGCACGAGCTCGACGACGGCGAACCCGAGGGCTGCCCTCGGCTGCCAGCGCTTGGCCAGCAGGGCGCCCACGCCCATCGCGCAGACCATGACGGCCAGGACGGTCGAGGCGTGCCCGACGGTGTCGCCGACCAGGTACGAGCCCTGCGCGATGAGGGCGAGCTCGTAGACCAGGCCGCAGGCGGCGCAGACGAAGACGGCCAGCAGGACGGCGAACCGGGCCGGCCCGGGCGCGAGCGGCAGGTCGGCGACCGGTCCGGGCGGTGCGGGCTCGGCGGTCTCGGTCGTCGGGGTGGTGCTCAGCGCCGGCTCAGGAGATCGAGGCGGCGACGATGACGCCGACGGCCACGTGCAGCACGGCGGTGACCCAGGCGGCGGGGTGCTGGCGCTCCTCGACGAGGGTGTCGCCCAGCTTGCCCGGGGTGGCGACGTCGACGATGCCGAACGTGACGGCGAGCATGACGATGCCGAGCAGCCCGTAGACCGCCGTCGACAGCAGGCCGGCGCCGAGCTGGTCCTCGCTGGTGAGGATCGCGGTGACGATGACGATCGCGATCGAGACCAGGCCGGAGCCGAGCACGATCGAGGCGTTGACGTTGCGCTGCTTCCAGATCAGCTCGCCCAGCTTGCCGGGGGTCAGCAGGTCGACCACCGCGTAGCCGAGGGCGAGCAGCACGACGCCCACCCCGAGGTAGGCGACGCTGGCGATGCTGCCGTCGACGAGGTCCGTGGTCATCTGCGGTCTCCCTGTCTGCTCACTTGCCGTCGTCGTCGGTGCCGCTGTCGGCGGGACCGAACTCCTGGCCGACGTCGTCGAACCAGCGCTGCCGTCCTGACTCGTAGCCGTCGAGCAGCACGAGGGTGCCCGCCGCGCCCGCACCCGCCGCGGCGAACCGGGCGATGTGGTCGTCGTAGCGCAGGTAGGTGGCGTCGCCGGCGTCGACGCGGTCGACCGGCTGGGCCTTGTCGGACACCGTCGACACCGCGGCCGACACGTCCGAGTCGGTGGTCCAGGCCTGCGCGGTGCCGTCGTCGTCGCCGCTGGAGCGCTCGAACACCTCGTCGAGGACGCCCTCGACGTCGGTGCCCAGGCCGCAGCCGGTGACCAGCAGCACGGCCGACAGCGCGGCCGCGAGCAGCAGCCTGCCCCTGCGGATCATGGTGCCCCCCTCGTGGTCCCCGTCCCGGACGGGCGCCGTGCGGCGCCCACGACCTCACCCGGGCCGTCGCAGACCGTACACGCCCCGGACCGCTCCCCGGGGACGCCGTGCACAGGTACCCGCAGCGTCGTGGACGTGCGGACGACCTCGCCCGCCTCGGGGTAGGTGTGCCAGGTCGTCCAGCCGACCTCGACCTCGTCGCCCACCCGCCCGCGCACGGGCTCGATCGCGGTCACGGCGTGCCGGCGTCCGGGGAAGACGCCGACGAGCGCGTCGGGTGCGTCGCCGAGCCGGCGCAGCAGGTCGTCGACCGCGCGGGCGACGCCGTCGGGGTCGGTGCGGTGCACCGTCGAGGCGAACCGGTAGCCGGTGCGTCCCACCTGCTCCTCGTGGCGCTCCGGGAGCCCGCCCGCGCGCCCGGGGAGGCAGGCGACCACCTCGGACAGCACCGGCGAACCGTCGTCGTGCGGGCACCGCACCCGCACCTGGTGGCTGGCCCCGAGCACCCGAAGCTCGAGCGCCGCCCCCGGCAGCAGGTCGCCGAGGTCGACGGCGGACGCGCACAGCGCGTCCTGCTCCGGCTCCCCCAGCGACCACGACAGCGCCGCGGCGCTCGCGTCGACGAACGGGACGGCGAGCGGGATCAGCACGACTCGCCCCCCGTGGTCACGGCCGACACGGTACTGCCGCGGACGCGGTCGGGACGCCGGCCGTCCCCAGGGGCGTCCGGCCGCGACGCAGGCCGCTACCCGCGTCGGCCGCGGACCGGCCCGCGCCGACGGTCGTGCCGCCGTCCCTGCAACCACCGGTGGACCCCGAGCGAGATCGGCGCCAGCGCGAGGCCGACGTGGAGGACGGCCGTTCCGTAGGAGCCACCGGTCGGTGGCACGAGGGCGAACAGCACCGCCGGCGGACCGAAGGCGACGGGCAGGGCCAGGAGCCGGTCCACGAGCGAGGCCGACCAGCTCGAGCCGTGGTACCGCAGCCGGTAGTCCCCCATCGCACCAGGATGACGATCCGCCGAGGGGTCCCGCGGGCGAACGCGACGACGCCCCGCCACCCGCGGTGCGGGGACGGGGCGTCGTGGGTGGTGCGGGACCTCAGTCGAGGTAGTCGCGCACTAGGAGCCACTGAGCGCTGTGCGTCTGAGCGGTGTGAACTCGCAGGTCAGGAGCGGTGTGGGGTGAAATATCCTGCACTGAGGAGAGCGCGGCGTGACTGTCTACGTCTGTTGCCACTGCGGGCAGCACCGCATCCAGATCGGCGACCACCACACCTGCACCTGTGATGTCTGAGACGCCGACCAGCATCGACTGAAACACCGTCGTCGATGGGCAGTGCTCGCGCTGCGGCATCGACGTGGCAGTGGCAGACCACCTCCCCCCTGCTCTCGTCGCGGCTGTGCGACGAGTGCGCCAACCCGAAGGAGAGCGCGACCATGACCGAGAACGACACCACCACCGACGCCACCCTCGTGACCCGCTGGGAAAAGCCGTCCTGGGCGACCGGAGCCAAGCAGTTCGACGACAACATCCGCTGGACCCGGACGCCGATGACGACCGCGTTCCGCACCCCCGAGAACGCCACGGAGCAGACCGTCCCGGTGCCCGTCGAGGTGGAGGCGTACCAGAACGACTGGGTCGCTCTCGGCCCCGTCGGGGTTAGCGTCGAGCGTGACGCGGTCGAGGTGCTGATCGGTGGGGACTCCCTGACCGTGACCGAGGCACGCAAGCTCGCCGCGGCGATCCTGGAGGTCTGCGACGCGGTGGAGCTGTCGTGACCTCCGTCGTCGCCGTGCAGCCCCTGAACCTGCTCGTGCTCAGAGACCCTGACCGCCGCCCGGGCGGCGACATGATCGTCGGGACCAGCACCATCATGGTGTGGACCGTCTCCGCCGACGGGGTTACCCAGTGGGGCGCAGACGCACTCATGGCAGCCTGGGAGTGGCTGATCGAGAACGCCTGGGACCTCGAGTCCGGATGCCTGGAGGGGTTCCGGTCCTTCGACCTGCTGCTCGCCGCCACTGACGACGAGGACGAATCGATCGTGCGATTCGTGCTCGAGGCCGGGCACCTGCAGTTCGTCCTGTCGTCCCAGCACTTCACCCCGGCGACGGTCAGCGCGCTCACCGTTGGCCTGCGGGAGTACTTCGTCAGCCAGGGCGCCGTCGCGCCGCACCGGCCGCGAACGCTGTGACGCTACCGTTCAGCATGGACTCGCGCGCCGAACCGGACTGGATCGTGCTCCGGGCCGGGCCTGGGTTCCGCGAGGTCCAGGAACTGCCTTTCCCTGACGGTCACTGGCTGGACCGCAACAAGATCGCCGGCTACGCGGCGAACGAGCTCGTCCGCAAGGCTGGCCAACTGGCCTTGATGCTGCCCGGGCTCCCCCTCCTTGCGCTGCATCCCACCGACGAGTTCGTAGAGCAGGACGGCGTCGTCGGGCAGGTCTTCTTGGTGCTGCCTGGATAGGGCCCCCTAGACGCCAGGAGCCCCGGACCATGAGGTCCGGGGCTCCTGGCACAACGACTGGTTGCTGTCAGGCGTCCACTAGCTCCGAGTGCTTCTGAACAGCCGACAGGTCCCACCCTGAAGTGGGTGCTCCGCCAGCCATGCATGAAGAAGGAAGACGAGGAGGAGTCGTGAGCGCGCACGTCGGCTTCACAGGTGAGTTCCAAGCCGCCGACATCACCGCCGAGCAGCTTGAGCGTGCTGCTGGCGAGATCATGAACGCTCTTCTCGAGCTGGAAGAGACCGGCTGTGGCATCCACAACCCCGCTGTCTCCGCCGACCTCATCCGATCCGTCGTCACTATCGAGGTTGATGGCGAGGCGGATGACTTCGAAGCCGCGCAAGCACTGATCGACTCGTGCATCCGTTCAGCAATCCACAAGGTCGGGGGCGCCACCCCTGGGTGGGACCTTGCCGTAGTTCGGATCACTCGGTGTGAGGTGAAAGAACCGGTGATGGTTCCCGCACGGACACTTGAGTTGATAGTAGGTCGGCGGATCCTCGATCCTCCAACCGGCCTCATGAACCCTCTCCAAGACCTCCTCAAGGTCCTTGCGGGTGTGCTTCTTCCAGTACCCCAATCGGCAGTACACCTCCCCCGCTGAAGACCCTGCAACCGCTGTTGGGGCAGCGTAGGGCGTCGAACGGTGGACTCGCGGGGATTGGGACCTCCCAGTTGGGCATTCGAAGCATTCGTTTGCATAGGTTTGCTGCGCCTATGGCACGTGGTGAGCCAGCTCCAGGCCCTTCGCGATCAACATCGTCTCGACAGTGACCGGGCGGGGCAGGTCAAGGTCCCACCTCGTCAGGGTCGGTCAGGTTGTAGCCCTGAGCCGCCATCTCGAGGGCCTGCTGGTGCAGGTGTGCCTGGGCGACCGTCAGCGCACGGAGCTGTGCGTTGCTCATCTGGTTGGTGTAGGTCAGGGCGGCCATGACGCCCCGCTCGCCCGGTTGCTGGACGAGCAGGGTCGTCATGGCGACGGCGTCCCGGACTGCCTGGTCCGGGTCCGCCCCGGCGGGTCGGTGCCGGCCCATCAGACGGCTCCGAGCAGGCCAGCCAGGGCCATGCCGTCACGCTGCTTCGCGGCGATCTTCCGGGCGACGGTGTCGGGGTCCCACCCGACCGGGGCGTTGAAGATGACGTCGCCGCCACGGCCGAGGGCTGCTGCTCCGCCTGCCCCGGCGAACGACCCAGCGGTGAGGCTGTTCATGGCGCCGGTGATGGCCGACCCGTTCGACTTGATCGGGTCCAGGAGCATCTCGACGATCTTGCCGCCGGCGTAGCCGTTGTTGAGCACCTTCAGCGGGCCCTCGCGCACCGGGGAGCCGGGCAGGAACTTGGCGATCTCGTCCGTGATCGAGGACATGACGCGGCGGATGCTCTCGATCCTGGAAGCGATGCCGTCGATCAGGCCCTGGATGACCTCCTGCCCCTTCTCGTAGAGCAGGGACCCGAGGTCGCCGATGGCGGCGGCGACCTTGCCGGGCAGCTCACCCAGGGTGGTGACGACGTCCCCGACCTTCTCCGCAACGCCGGTCTTGATCTTGCCGAACGCCTCGATGAACTTGTCCTTGAACGCGACGACGGCGGTGCCGGCGATGCTGAACGAGGTGGCCAGGGTGTCCTTCATGCCGAGGACGGCCTTCACCAGGGTCTCTGTCCACGCGATGAGCGCTGTCAGCCCGGCGCTGGTGGTGGCGATGGTCTGCTGCACGGTCTCGTTGGTGGTGATGAAGTCCAGGAACGACCCCACCGCACCGAGGACCGCGCCGGTGATCGCCAGCACCAGCGGCGCGAGCGTGGCGGCGAGCTCGATGAGCTGGATCCAGTACGGGGCGCCCTGGGCGAGCACCTCGACGATCTGCGGCAGCACCGGCAGGAGTTGGTCGAGGAACTGCAGCGCAAGGTCCGTCAGGACGGGCAGCAGTGCGGACACGACGGGCAGCAGCTCGATGAACGCGTCCGCGATGGCGGGGATGACGCCCGTGGCGAGCTGACTGAACACCTCGCCGACCGAACGTCCCAGCTCGCCCAGGACGGGCGCGAGAGCGGCTAGCAGCGGCGGCACGGAGGTCGCCACCGCGTCGATGACGGGGATCAGGGATCCGGCGACGGCCTGCAGGCTCGGTGCGAGCGCGGAGAAGAACGCGACGATCGACGGGCCCAGTGCGGCGGCCAGTTGCTCGAACGCCGGCGCGAGTGTCTGGATGACCGGGCCGATCGCGGACACCAGTGAGCCGAGGACGCTGCCGACCTGCTGCGTGAGAGTGCCCAGCAGCGGCCCGACCGCCCCAAGGACACCCGGCAGGACCGTGGTGAGGGCGTCCAGGAAGGTCCCCAAGCCGGCCTGAGCCGCAGTGAAGAACGACGACAGCCCGGACTGCACCTCCGGGCGGGCGAGCAGGTCAGCGAACGCACCAGTGACCGACTCGAGCGTTCCGAGGAACCCACCGCCGGACGCGTTGGCGGCGGCGAACAGCGACCCGAACGCGTCACCGATGTTGCCGAGGGCGCGCCCGAGCTGCCCCACCGCGTCCAGGGCGGTCTGCATGAACGCCTGCAGCGACCCGTCGGCCCGGGCCTGGGCGATGAACGCACCGAACCTGGCGGACGCGTCAGCGAGGCCGCGGGCGAACTCCGGGTAGAAGCCGCTACCCACGACGGCCAGGTCCCGAAACGCCTGCGTCAGCGGCGCGGCGGCGTTGGCGATGCCGGCGAACAGCGCGGTGGTGTTGCTCAGGCCCGTCTGCGCGTCGACCAGGGACTGCTGAGAGTTCAGGACATTGAGGATGCCCGCAGCGGCGCGACCGAGCTGGCCGGCGACGTTGCCCAGTCCGTCCGACAGCAGCGGGATCCAGTTGTTCCCCAGGTCGCGGATCGGGCCGACGAGGATGCCGAAGAAGTTGTCCTGCACCGTTGCGCGGAGGGCGCCGAACTCGTCCTTGAGGCCGACGACGATGTCGCGTACCTGTGCGGCCGGACCTGCGGCGTCCTTCAGCCCGGTGAATGCAAGAGCGAGAGCGCCAAGACCTGCGGCGCCGGCGAGACCCAGGGCGGGCAGGAACGCCACCAGCCCCGCGACCTGACCCAGCGCGGCGATGAGCCCACCGGTGACTTGCACAGTGGACGCCAGTGCCGCGCTCAGTCCCGCGAACGCGAGGGCTGACAGGCTGGCGAACTTCGCCAGCGACTCCACATTGCCGACGATCCCGCCGAACAGGTTCCGCGGCAGGCGGAGGATGCGGTTCAGCAGCGGCAGGGCGTTGCCCCGCTGATTCACCTCGACGTTCATCGTCCGGTCCCGCAGCGCCGTCCGCAGGCGCGTCTCGAACGCCGTCACGTTGGGCTCGAGGTTGATCGGGATCGGCCGCTGCCGCGCGTAGGCACGGAACTGCGCCCAGAGCTTCACGAAGTCCCGCCTGGCCTGAGCGACGTCCAGGTTGAGCGGCATCCGCAGTCGGTACGCAGCCATCTGCGTCCGGGCACGACGAACCGCGTCGTCCGTGTCGAAGAAGATCTTGACCGGGTGGGCGCGGGCGTACGCGACCATCGCCCGATACGCCTCGACATAGCTCAGCAGCAGCGGGCTGCGCTCCACCTTGACCGGGACAGCGAGGCGCCTACTGACCGCCTGTAGCTGCGCACGGAAGTGCGCGGCGTCGACCTGCAGCTTCACACCCAGCGAGGTGGTGCGCTCCATGCGCTGCAGCGTCTTGAGCAGGTCCGGACGGAACAATGTCGCGTCAGGGACAACGCGGATCGACACCCGACCCGCAGAACGACCACCAGGACTCCTAGCCATTACGCACCATCCTTCTCGTCATTAATTCCAGCCAGCACTTCACGCGCCCGCTGCTGCACACCCAGCCCCGGCCAGCCCCACGGCTGCACCACCGGGTCCCACTCCCACGTCGCCCACACCTCGAGCGCGGGCACCGAGCAAGCCACCCCCGCGTCCCGCGTCTGGCCCGGATGCCGGTGAGCCCACCGCCGGCACGTCTCCCCGCACCACACCCGCGCCGGCCCCTGCCGGATGGCGGGCGGCAGCACCACCAGGCATGCCCTGCACCGCGGGAACCGGCTTAGATCAGTCACGGGTGTAAACCCCCAAACCTGTGCGCACAGGCAGCGTCTGAACGCTCCGGCATTACGCCGTGGGGGTGGGGGGAGGGGTGGATGGGGGCCGACAGCGGCGCTGGCGAGGCTGCAGGTGACGCGGGCGCCGTACCTCGCCCGTCCTCGGTTGTCCTCACCATCGCTCCCGGTGCCCGTGTACCTGCGGAACGGGCGTGGGTGACGTTGACGCCGCTGTCGGTGGTCTTCATCGCCTCGGTGCTCCCCAGCTCGGGTTGATGCCGAGGCTGGCGTCGGAGTCACCGTCGGTGGTGTCGACGACCAGGGGCCGGCGGTTGCGCTTCTCGATGGCGGCGGTGTTGGCGGCGGTGTCGACGAGGTTGTGCAGGGTCAGGTCGTCGGCGTGGGCGAGGCGCAGCCACTTCTGCTGGAACGTCTCGCGGCCGTTGTGCCAGGGCAGGTCGGTCGCGGTGAAGCAGGCGGCCCAGTAGATGTCGCCGTGCGCGTTGTGCGGGGCGAGGTCGAGCATCGTCGCCTGAGCGATCCGCAGACCGCCGAGGTCGTCAAGGGTCGCGGTGGCCTGCGCCAGGTGTCGCCATGCACGGACGGCCTTGTCGCCGAGGTCGATTACCGCGTCCGAGGTGTGGTGCGGGCGGATGCCGGCGGCGACGGCTGCACGGACCTGCTTGACCGCGGCGTCGAACGTGGGGCGCAACTGGTCGAGTGCGTCGTCGGCGTGCTCGATCAGGGCGTCCTGCAGGGCTGCTCGCAGCTCGTCCTGGGTCGTGGTGTTCGCCATCCCGAGGTCGTTGGCGAGGCCGCGGCTGAGGGCCTGGTCGACCATCCGCTGCAGCACCGTGTTGGTGGGTGCCTCGAGCAGGTCCACCGGCTCGGGCTGCGGGACGGGGTTGGTGCGCAACCACTGAGCGGTCTGCACGCCGTGGTTGATGCGGTCGGTCAGGGTGACGCCGGCGGACGTGTACCGGTCGATGAGGGCGAGGACGTCGCCGAGGTGCGGCATCAGATGTTCTCCTTCTGCGCGTCGCGGTAGGTCTTGCCGGAGGCCCAGTCGGACACGCGGCGGATGGCGGCGGTCAGGCCCTCGTGGTCGATGCGGGCGTGCGGGTCGTGCCCGTACTGCTCGATGAGGCCGTGGACGACGGCCGGGTCGGGCTCGGCGGCGACGGCGTGCCTGATGGCGTAGGGGAGGTCGAGCAGCCTCTCGGGGTCGAGGCCAGATGCGGTGGTGGTGGGGACGTGGCTGCGGCCGTTGCCGAACAGCCGCGGCGGCTCGGACTCCCCGAGGGCGACGGCGTAGGTCTCGGCGTTGACGCCGCGGTAGTCGTCGGCGATCGGGTTGACCGCGTAGGGGTCGATGCGGGTGCGGCGGCCCTCGGTGACAACGGACGGGACTTCGATCTCAGGCATTGCGGGTCCTCTCGATGAGCTGGCGGCGCCAGCGGATGGCCTTGGTCTTCTTCTTGCGTCGGTGGGTGGGCCAAAAGTGCTCGCCCCTGCGGCTCACTGGGTGTCCTCCTGGTGGATGGCGACTGCTCCGCAGTCGGGGCAGCGGTCGATGCGGAATCGGCGTCCGTCCGACAGTCGGGTGCGGCTTGAGGTCGGCGGCGGCAGATCGCAACGAGGTCGGTGGTTCACAGCAGTTCCCCGACTTCTGGACCCTGCGTTCCGCGTTCCTGACCCCCACCCCCAGGAACGGAGGAACGCAGGTCCCTCCACTCCCGGAGAGCGCGTGTGGCGCGGTCGCTGCCCCACTTGAGGCGGCCCTTGACGTCGTCGACGGAGGCAGGCGGTGGGGCCAGTGCGTCCAGCTCAGCGATGTCGTCGAGAGGGACGAGGCCGGGTGCGCGGTCGTCCTTGCGCGGAGCGGCGATGCGCCACTGCAAGACGTCGTCGATCTGCTCGAGGACGAACGTGCCGGCGTAGGGCTCACGTTCACCGGTCTCGCAATGCCGCCTCAGGCCACCATGGCGGTCCTTGTGGACGGTGATGGCCGCTGCCCCACCCACACCGGGGGTGAAGGCGTCCTTGACGACAACTCGCAGGCTGACTCCGCCGATGGCGCGCTTCTTCGCTGCTGTACCGGTCGGGCCGGACGCTCGGGACTCCTGCGCCTTCGCGAGGTGGTCGATCAGAATCACCGCCGCGCCCGCGCGAGCGAGCGGCTTGCAGACCGCAGCGTGGACGGTGCTGTAGTCGTCCGGGCTGTTGGACGATAGGCCGAACAGCGGGATGAGCTCTCCGACGCTGTCAACGACGGCCACTGCTGGACGCCAGGCGGCGCATGCGGCGACGACCTGCGCCAGGTGCCCGCGGTCATCCGGCTCGACGTACCGGAAGAACGCCAGGTCACCAAGGACCGCAGGGTCAGCACCCAGGGACAGCAGGCGGTCGATTGTGGCGCTGGGGCCGTTGTGGTCGAGGTCGAGGAACAGCACCTTCCTGCCGTCCGCCAGAGCCTCGACGCAGGCGGCGACAGCCAGCCAGGTCTTGCCGCTCTCGGGGTCGCCGAACACGGCGTTGACCTGGCCGGAGTAGAAGAGCGCATGCCCGTCGGTGCGGCGAGCGAGCACCGGCTTGGGCGGGTCGGGAAGCCCGCCAGCGAGCATGCCTGCGACGTCGAAGAACAGCCCAGGGTCGTGTTCCGCGTTCCTGGGGGTAGGGGGTAGGAACGCAGGAACGCCCTGTTCCTCCGTTCCCGGAACGTTCCCGAGGAACGCGGAACGCTCGTCCTGCCAGTCACGTTTGACCTCGAGCGCGCTCATGCCGCCCTCCTCTGCAGGAGTGGCTGCCAGGACGCCTCGCACTCTGCGACGGTCGGAACCGGCTGCGCCGTGCGGAAGTTCGCTTCGCGGATGGCGACCAGCTCGGCGTACGTCCGGGACGTCGGTACACCAAGGCCGCGGACGTATCGCGCGACGGGTAGCCAGGCGCGGCGGATCTCATCCTCGAGCTGTTCACGCCCGATCGGGATGCCGGCCATCAAGCCGGACATGTACCCGGCCCAGTACCCGGGCAGTCGGGTCATCGCCGCGCGCTCGTTCAGCGCGTCCGGGTCCCACTGAGAACTTGTCTGTGCGACAGTAGGGACAACAGATGCCGCCGCCACGCTGCTCTGAGAGACGGTCCCGTTGCCCGCGGGGCCGTTTCGTCGTCCGGGGGTCAAGCGACAGCCCGCCCGGATCGGCGGGCCTGCGCGGACCGTAGTGCCAGACGCATGAAGTACGCGCGACGCGCGTTCTCGACTCGCTTGCCCCGCTCCTCAGGGCTCAGCCGGCGCTCGGGGTCGACTTCGTCTTCGAATCGCTTGTTGAAGGCGGCGCGCGCGGGGGACGTCGCGGCGGTCCGGTCAGGCTCGTTGGCCCACCGGGTGTTTGCTGCGATGGACGCCGACAGAAAGCGGTCTGCGGGGTCGAGACTGCGGGTCACGGGGGACCTCCATGAAGCAACACAGATCGAGTGCTTCACGGAAGTGCGTCATCGGCGGCTCCGTGCCCACCGGCCACTAGGGCTATTGCGCATAACGCTAACAGGCGTTGTGCGCGATCAGGTCATCGACGTCCGCGTGTCGCGCGCCCCGGTCGCACTGGCCGAGTCCAGGCGCGCGACGGCTTGGGCCCACGTCCACCGCTGGATCTGCCGCTCCCCGGTGCGCTTCTCGCATGCAGCGCATCTGCCGAGGATGGCGTCTGGTGCGGCCGTCATCGATTCGGCCTCGACGAAGATTCCCGGGTGTTGCCAGACGGCGTTACCTCGTCCGTCCGACCACCAGGCCTCGTCTCGACCCATCTTCCAGGCGTCGGGGACGGAACTTCGCAGTAGGCGTCCGAGCTCGTGACGTTCGTCGAGGGCGCACAGGAGCACGACGCGCAGATCGGCGATGAGGAAGTCCGTGGATGCGACAACGTCCCTGCTGCGCCGGCGGCTCACACGTCCCCCAGGTTGAGCTTGCGCGCCTCGTCCGCGGCCCGGGCCGAGGCCTGCGCCTTGGTGTAGCGCATGAGCATGTCGGGGCGGGTCCAACCGGCAACGGCCATGAGCCCGCCCTCGGATCCGCCTGCAGCGAGCCAGCGGTGCGCCGCGGTGTGGCGCAGCCGGTGCGGCCGGAAGTCCGCGATCCCCGCCACGGCAGCCCGGTGGGCGAGTGTCTTGTGCAGGGCGTAGTAGGAGAACTCTTTGCCCCGGTCCCCCACCCACAGCGTCGGTGACGCAGCCAGGCGGTGGGTGCGGCGGACCCGCAGGTACCGGTCGAGCGCCCGGGAGGTCTGCGGGCCGAACGGGACGACCCTGCCCTTGCCGCCCTTGCCGCGGCGGACGACCGCGGTGCCGGCGCTGAGGTCGATGTCGGCCACCTGCAGCGCGACTACCTCCCCCGCCCGGGCGCCGGTCTCGAGCATGAACCGGATGACGGCCTCGTCGCGGCGCTCGCGCAGCTCCTTCCCGGCGCACGCGGCGATCAACGCCTTCAGCTCGGCCTCGGTGAGCGGGTCGACCACCTTGGTGTCGAGCCGCGGCGCCTTCAGCCCGAGCAGGCGGTCGGTGTTGGCCTCGTCCTCCTCAACCAGCCATGCGGAGAACCGGCGCAGGGCGAGCTGGCGGGCGCGGGCCGTGGCGGGCTCGGCACCGTCCTCGAGCAGCGTGTTCGTGAAGGCGTTGACGCTGGCTCGGTCGAGCACGGCTGGTCGGTCAGCAGCCTCGCACCAGGCAAGGAATCGGCGCACGCCGTCGCCGTAGGACTTCACGGTCTGCGGTGACTTGCGTTCGGCTCGCAGTGCCAGCTCCCAAGACGGAAGCAGGGAGGCGAGGTCAGGGCCCGCCATGACCAGCCTTTCGCTTCACGAGCCAGCCTCGTACCGCTGGCGCCGCTTGCGGTAGTCGACCCAGAACGACAGCGGGGCGATGACGATCAGCCCGAGCAGCGCTCCCAGGTAGAACGGGAGCACGTCGGTGAGGATCAGGACGCCCACGATGAGAGCCCAGACCAGCACTACAGCGCGGACAGCGATCTGAACCCGCCTGCTGAGCCCACCGCTGGGCGCTTCGCTCTGAGTCATGCCGCCCAGAGTAGCGCGATATCTGGACTAGGAGCGCTGTGCGGTGTTACCTTCGGCGTGTCAGGCCCCGCGAAACCGGGTCTGACCTGCGATAACACCGCACAGCGGCTCCGCGTCTCAGTCGAGGTAGTCGCGCAGCACCTGCGAGCGCGACGGGTGGCGCAGCTTGCTCATCGTCTTGGACTCGATCTGACGGATCCGCTCGCGGGTCACGCCGTAGACCTTGCCGATCTCGTCGAGCGTCTTGGGCTGGCCGTCGGTGAGGCCGAACCGCATCGAGACCACGCCGGCCTCGCGCTCGGACAGCGTGTCGAGCACCGAGTGCAGCTGCTCCTGCAGCAGCGTGAACGACACGGCGTCGGCCGGGACGACCGCCTCGGAGTCCTCGATCAGGTCGCCGAACTCGCTGTCGCCGTCCTCGCCGAGGGGGGTGTGCAGGGAGATCGGCTCGCGGCCGTACTTCTGCACCTCGACGACCTTCTCGGGCGTCATGTCGAGCTCCTTGGCGAGCTCCTCCGGGGTGGGCTCGCGGCCCAGGTCCTGGAGCATCTGCCGCTGGACGCGGGCGAGCTTGTTGATGACCTCGACCATGTGCACCGGGATGCGGATGGTGCGGGCCTGGTCGGCCATCGCGCGGGTGATGGCCTGGCGGATCCACCACGTCGCGTACGTCGAGAACTTGAAGCCCTTGGTGTAGTCGAACTTCTCGACCGCGCGGATCAGACCGAGGTTGCCCTCCTGGATCAGGTCCAGGAACTGCATGCCGCGGCCGGTGTAGCGCTTGGCCAGCGACACCACGAGCCGCAGGTTGGCCTCGAGCAGGTGGTTCTTCGCCATCCGCCCGTCGTGGGCGATCCACTCGAGCTCCCGGCGCGCGGTCGGGGTCAGCTTCTGGCCCGAGTGCAGCTTCTCGTCGGCGAACAGGCCCGCCTCGATCCGCTTGGCGAGCTCGACCTCCTCGCCGGCGTTCAGCAGCGCGACCTTGCCGATCTGCTTCAGGTAGTCCTTGACCGGGTCGGCCGTGGCGCCGGCGGTGGCCACCTGGACCGCGGGCGCGTCCTCCTCGTCGTCGTCGGCGAGGGTGAACGACTCGTCCTTGGTCTCCTCCTCCGCGGCGGCGGCGGTGTCGGCGTCCTTGGGCTCGGCGCCGTCGACGGCCTCGCCGTCGGCCGGGGCGGCCTCGGCCGCCGCGCCGGCGGTCTTCTTCGCAGCCGTCTTCTTGGCCGCGGTCCTGGTGGCGGCCGCCTTCGCGGGGGCCTTCTTCGCGGCGGCCGGGGCTGCCTCCTCGACGACCTCGGCCGCGGGCGCCGCCTTCTTCGCGGGGGCCTTCTTGGCCGCGGTCTTCTTCGCAGCGGCCTTCTTCGTCGCCACGGTGGTGCTCGAGGAGCGCGTCGACGTCGCCGCGGCGGCGCGGTCGGCGCGGCCGACGACGTCGACCTCGACCTGCACGCCCGCGTCGTCGAGCGCACGCAGCACCGAGCGCATCCTCGCCATCGGCACCTCGGCCTGCTCGCAGGCCTCACGCAGACGGCTGGCGCGCACGGAGCCGGTGGACCGGCCGGCGCGCAGGACGTCCTGCAGCGCGGGGTGGGAGAACTCGGAAGGGAGGGGACGGTTGCTGGCGACCGACGTCACGGACTGCCTCTCAGTGGTGGAACCTGGGTCGTGACCCACCGCACCGCGCGGGGCGGTGGCGCGGGCGGGCCATGGGGTACAACGCCCGACGGGCCCGTTCTGTGCCCCGCCCGACCGGTTCGAGGGCGTGCGGCGGCAGAGGGTCTGTCAAGCGCTCCATTGTGACACGTGCCCACCACGGAGCCCGACCAAACCCCTCGCGCGGCGGGTTCACCCGCACGCGCGCACCGCTCCCGAGGGGGCACCCGCCCCCGTGGCTCAGTCCTCGTCGGCCTTGACGGCCAGCACCGGGCACGGCGCGTCGAGCAGGATGCGCTGCGCGTTCGAGCCCAGGATCAACTTGCCCACCGGCGTGCGGCGGCGCAGCCCGATGACGATGAGCTCGGCCGAGGTGTCCTCGGCGACCTTCACCAGGTCCTCCGCGGGCTCGACGCCCCGGACGAGCTGGCGCACCTCGTGCTCCACCCCGGCGTCGTCGAGCTGGCGGCGCACGAGGTCGAGCTCCTCCTCGTACTTCGCGGCGTCCTCGCGGTCGAGGTCGCGGCCGCCGCGGTTGCTGTTGATCACCACCAGGCGCGCGTTGCGCAGCCGGGCCTCCGCGGACGCGGCGCGCAGCGCCGCCTTGCCCTCCTTGGTGGCCACGTACCCGACGACGATCGACATCGCTGCCTCCCTCTGGCTGGTGCGCTCCCCGGCCGCGGGGCGGCCGTGGTGGGCGACGCTACCGGACGGCGGCCGCACGGCAAGGTGTGCCGGGCCCCGCGGCGCCGCACCGCGTCGCCGCACGGACCGGAGCGCGGGCGGGACCGCAACGGCCCGTACGCTCGCGGCCGTGGGCGCGCTGGACGGCAACGGGTGGGTGGAGTGCCGCTGCGGGCTGCGCCACTGGGGCGTGCACGGCGCCGCGGGCCTGCTGCTGCACCGCCCGGCGCCGCAGCCCGAGGTCCTGCTGCAGCTGCGCGCGCCGTGGACCCACCAGGGCGGCACCTGGGCGCTGCCCGGCGGCGCCGCCGACAGCCACGAGGACGCCGTCGAGGCGGCCCTGCGCGAGACCACCGAGGAGACCGGCGTGCCCGCGGCGGCGGTGCGGGTGCTCGGCACCGTGCTCACCACCGACCACGGCGACTGGAGCTACACCACCGTCCTCGGGTCGCTCGTCGACCCGGGCGTGCGCCCCGTCGCCGCGAACGAGGAGTCGGTGCGGCTGGCGTGGACGCCGGTCGACGCCGTCGCGGCGCTCGACCTGCACGCCGCCTTCGCCCGGTCGTGGGCCACGCTGCGGGCCCGGCTCGTCGAGCTGCTCGACGCCTGAGCCCCCCGCGACTGAGAGGGGCGGGTCAGCGGGCGCTGGCGTGCCCGCAGAGCAGCGCCTGCACCAGGCCGGCGACCGCCTCGACCTCGATCAGGAACCCGTCGTGCCCGTACGGCGAGGAGACGACCTCCACCCCCGCGCAGCCGGGGACGCCGTCCGCGATCTCGCGGCTCTGCGCCAGCGGGTAGAGACGGTCGCTGTCGACGCCGGCCACCACCGTCGTCGCCGTGACGCGCGACAGGGCGGCCGCCACGCCGCCCCGTCCGCGGCCGACGTCGTGGGAGTTCATCGACTCGGTGAGGACGACGTAGGACCCGGCGTCGAACCGGCGGGCGAGCTTGCCGCCGTGGTGCTGCAGGTACGACTCGACCGCGAAGCTGCCGCCGCGCCCGACCCCGGGTCCGGGCTGCTCGCTGCGACCGAAGCGCAGGTCGAGCTCGGCCCCGCTGCGGTACGTGGCGTGCGCGATCTGCCGGGCCACGGCCAGGCCGGCCACCGGGCCGCGGCCGTCACCGACGTGGTGGTAGTCGCCGCCCAGCCAGGCCGGGTCGCTCCGGATCGCGTCGAGCTGGGGCGAGCACCAGGCGATCTGGTCGCCGCTGGCGGCGGCGGTCGACGCCAGCACGGCCAGCCGCGCGACCCGGTCCGGGACGGTGACCGCCCACTCCAGGGCGCGCATGCCTCCCATCGAGCCGCCGACCACCAGCTGCCAGGTGCCGATGCCGAGCGCGTCGGCCAGAGCGATCTCGGCGGCGACCTGGTCGCGCACGGTGACGTAGGGGAACCGGCTGCCCCACGGGCGGCCGTCGGGCGCCGTGCTGGACGGGCCGGTCGTGCCCTGGCAGCCACCCAGCACGTTCGGCGCCACCAGAAACCAGCGGTCGGTGTCGATGGCCGCGCCGGGGCCGATCAGCCCCTCCCACCAGCCCGGCGTCGGGTGCCCCGGGCCGGCGGGACCGGTGACGTGGCTGTCCCCGGTGAGGGCGTGCAGCACCAGCACGGCGTTGTCGCCGTCGGGTGACGGCGTCCCCCACGTCTCGTAGGCGACGCGGACGCCGGGCAGGCGGTCGCCGCTCTCGAGCGCGAGCGTGCCGACGTCGACGAACCGGCGGCGCCCGGGCTCGTCGCCCTCGCGCCACCCGCCGCCGTGCTGGTGCTGCTCGTCGGTCACTGCGCGAGGTCGCCCTTCGCGGCGGTGAAGCCCTGCTCGAGGTCGGCGAGGATGTCGTCGACGTGCTCGAGGCCGACGGCCAGGCGCACCAGGCCGGGCGTCACGCCGGCGGCGAGCTGCTCCTCGGCCGTCAGCTGGCTGTGCGTGGTGCTGGCCGGGTGGATCACCAGCGAGCGCACGTCGCCGATGTTGGCCACGTGGCTGTGCAGGGTGAGGCCGTCGACGAACCGCTTCGCCGCCTCGGCGCCGCCGTCGAGCTCGAACGCCAGCACCGCCCCGGCGCCGCGAGGCGCGTACTTGTCGGCCTGCGCCTTCCACGGGCTCGACGCCAGGCCGGCGTACGCCACCGAGCGGACGTCGGCGCGCGCCTCGAGCCACTGCGCCACCGCCGTGGCGTTCTGCACGTGCCGCTCGATCCGCAGGCTGAGCGTCTCGAGCCCCTGGGCGATGAGGAACGCGTTGAACGGCGACGCCGCGGGGCCGAGGTCGCGCAGCAGCTGCACCCGCGCCTTGAGGATGTAGGCGAGGTTCGCGCCGAGGGCGCTGCCGACGCCGAGGTCCTTGCCGTAGGTGAGGCCGTGGTAGCTCGGGTCCGGGGTGTTGTACTGCGGGAACCGGTCCGGGTGCTGGGCGAAGTCGAAGGTGCCGCCGTCGACGATCACGCCGGCGATCGCGGTCCCGTGCCCGCCCAGGTACTTCGTGGCCGAGTGCACGACGACGTCGGCACCCCACTCCAGCGGCCTGATGAGGTACGGCGTGGCCACCGTGTTGTCGACCACCAGCGGGACGCCGACCTCGTGCGCGACCCCGGCGACGCCCTCGATGTCGAGCACGTCCTGCTTGGGGTTGGAGATGGTCTCGGCGAAGAACGCCTTGGTGTTCTCCCGCGCGGCGGCCCGCCAGGAGTCCAGGTCGTCCGGGTCCTCGACGAAGGTCACCTGGATGCCGAGCTTCGGGAACGTGTGGTGCAGCAGGTTGTAGGTGCCGCCGTACAGGCTGGGGCTGGCCACGAGGTGGTCGCCCGCCTCGGCCAGGTTCAGCAGGGCGATCGTCTCGGCCGACTGCCCGGACGCCAGCAGCAGCGCCCCGACGCCGCCCTCGAGGTCGGCGATGCGCTGCTCGACGGCGTCCGTCGTCGGGTTCATCAGGCGGGTGTAGATGTTGCCGAACTCGCCCAGCGCGAACAGGTTCTCGGCGTGACGGGTGTCGTCGAACACGTACGAGGTGGTCTGGTAGATCGGCAGCGCGCGGGCGTTCGTCGCGGTGTCGGCGCTCTGGCCGGCGTGGATCTGACGGGTCTCGAAGGACCAACCGGTGGTCATGGGTGCGATGTCTCCTGTGTCGTCGGGGTGCAGCAGTCGTCGTGGCTGCTGCGTCGCGGTGCGCGAGGTCCGGCCGTCGACGGGTCGGGGGGCCGGCGTGCGGCGGCACCGGTGGGAACCGGTCCGCGTCAGGTCGGTCGCGGGCCCGGGGACGGGCACGGCGACCGCGGCACGGTGCTGCGGAGCGGCGTCAGGGGCGACAGGAACGGTTCACGGCGAGAGCCTCCAGGTCCGAGGGGCCCACACGACCGGGCCCGCGCTTGCCCGCCGGCGAGGGCCGACGGACCTGGTCATCACCCGGGGCACCCCACCGCGGAGGAGGGTTGCCGGCCAGCGAGCCGGGGCTTGGCGCTGGCGCTCATGACCTGCGACCAGGGTACGAACACGCCTCCGGCAGCGGCAACCGACCCCGACGGCCGTCTCGCTGCGCGAGACGCTGCGGCCGCTCCCCGAGACGCGCGGGTCAGTCCGCCGCGAGCCGCCCCCACGGGCCCTCGATCAACCGTCCCCACCCGTCGTCCGGGCGCTGCCCGGCCCGGCCGCCCGGTCGCCGGGCCCTGCCCGCGCGGCGCGCCCTCGCCCAGGCCGGCGGGGTGCCCACCCCGAGCGCGTCGGCCACCAGCCGGGCCAGGCCCTGGTCGCGGTGGGAGCGCAGCCCGGCGTCGGCGAGGTCGTGCGCCAGCGCGCCGTCGCCGCTCCACCACGACGCCCAGGCGAGCACCGCCAGCGGGTCGGCCCGGCGCGGGCCCTGCGCCAACCTCGCCACCGCGAGCAGCACCTCCCGGCCGGGACGCAGCACCTCCTCGACCGGCGACAGCGCCGGCCCGCTCGCCGCGCCGAAGAGCTGGTCGAGCGCCTCGTCCGTGCGCTCGGTCGGCCCGCACAGCGCGAGCTCGTCGACGACCACGTCGTCGACCCCGGCCAGCGACAGCACCACGGCGTCGCGGGTCCACGGGTCGTCGAGCGCGGCCAGCACGCCCGCGGCGGCCGTCTCGTCGACCGGCTCGCCCGCCAGGCACCGTCGCCAGGCCTGCAGGTGCCGCAGCCGCGCCGTCGGCCCCACCGGTGGGGCCGTCGCGCGGCGCACC
>NZ_BAAHAF010000105.1:0-1033 GCF_054777815.1 Angustibacter speluncae
GGCGCGCCGCCGCCGACGACGCCGAGGACGGCGCCGAGCTGGCCGCCCAGGACCCCGACTTCGCCGCCGAGCTCCCGGCGCTGCAGGCGGCGCGCGCGGCCGCCGAGGAGCGGCTGCGCACGCTGCTGGTGCCGCGCGACCCCGACGACGCCCGCGACGTGATCCTCGAGGTCAAGGCCGGCGAGGGCGGCGAGGAGTCGGCGCTGTTCGCGGGCGACCTGGTGCGCATGTACCTGCGCTACGCCGAGCGGCGCGGCTGGTCGACCGAGGTGCTCGACAGCACCGAGAGCGACCTCGGCGGCTACAAGGACGTCGCGATCGCGGTGAAGTCGCGGGGCACCGTCGCGCCCGAGGACGGCGTGTGGGCGCGGCTGAAGTACGAGGGCGGTGTGCACCGCGTGCAGCGCGTCCCCGTCACCGAGTCGGCCGGACGCATCCACACCTCCGCCGCGGGCGTCCTGGTGCTGCCCGAGGCCGAGGAGGTCGAGGTGAGCATCGATCCCAACGACCTGCGCATCGACGTCTTCCGCTCGTCCGGGCCCGGTGGGCAGAGCGTCAACACCACCGACTCGGCGGTGCGCATCACGCACGAGCCCACCGGGATCGTCGTGTCGTGCCAGAACGAGAAGAGCCAGCTGCAGAACCGCGAGCAGGCGATGCGCATCCTGCGGGCCCGGCTGCACGCGCTGGCCCAGGAGCAGGCCGACGCCGAGGCCGCGGCGGCCCGCGCCTCGCAGGTGCGCACGGTCGACCGCTCGCAGCGCATCCGCACCTACAACTTCCCCGAGAACCGGATCAGCGACCACCGCACCGGGTTCAAGGCGTACAACCTCGACACCGTGCTCGACGGCGAGCTCGACCCGGTGGTGCAGTCGGCCGTCGACGCCGACGAGGCCGCCCGCCTCGCGGCCGCCACGGCGGGGTGAGCCGACGGTGACGACCGACCTGTCGGCGGCGCTGCGGGCAGCGAGCGCGCGGCTCGCCGAGGCGGGCGTCGCCAGCCCGCGCGCCGACGCCGAGGCGGTGGCGGCGT
>NZ_BAAHAF010000106.1:0-4561 GCF_054777815.1 Angustibacter speluncae
GGCCTGCTGCTGCTCGGCGGGCACCGCGTCCCCGGCTCGGGCGCCGTGCTCGACGCCCTCCGCTTCGACGACCTGCTCGCGCGCCACGACCTGGTCGTCACCGGCGAGGGCAGCTTCGACTGGCAGTCGCTGCGCGGGAAGGTGGTGGCGTCGGTGGCCGAGCGGGCGCTGCACCACGGCGTCCCCACCGTCGTGGTCGCCGGGCAGGTCGAGGCCGGCCGGCGCGAGATGACGGCCGCGGGCATCGAGGCGGCCTACGCGCTGGCGGAGACACCGGCCGAGCTGGAGCGGTCGATGGCCGACCCCGCCGGGGTGCTGGCCGCCCGCGTCCGACGCGTCGCGCGCACCTGGTCGCCGCGCCGCTGAGCCCGTCCGGGGCGTCCTGGCCCGCGCGGTGCCGCGGCAGGCGTACCGTGGGGAACATCCGCGGACGACGGTCGGTTGTCCCGGACGCGACCCGGCGGCCGCCTGCACGGCGGCGCGCACCCCCGACCCGAGGGACGAAAGAGCCACATGAGCATCGACAGCCAGACCCAGACCGACGCCGGCACCCAGGCCGAGGCCCCCGCGCACGGCGTGGTGCTCACCGCCACCGCCGTCGAGAAGGTCCGCAGCCTGCTGGAGCAGGAGGGCCGCGACGACCTGCGGCTGCGCCTCGGCGTCCAGCCCGGTGGCTGCTCCGGCCTGATCTACCAGCTGTACTTCGACGAGCGCAGCCTCGACGGCGACGCCGTGCGCGACTTCGACGGCGTCGAGGTCGTGGTCGACCGGATGAGCGCCCCGTACCTCGACGGCGCCTCGATCGACTTCTCGGACACCATCGAGAAGCAGGGGTTCACCATCGACAACCCCAACGCGGGCAGCTCCTGCGCCTGCGGCGACTCCTTCAGCTGACGGTCGGCGCGCACGCGCCCACCACCCCGACGACCCGCGGTGCCCCGTGCACCGCGGGTCGTCGCGCGTCCGGGTGCGGGGGAGCGGGACGCGGCCCGTAGGGTGTCCCGGTGCGCCTCGCCATCACCGGGTCCATCGCCACCGACCACCTGATGAGCTTCCCGGGTCGGTTCGCCGACTCGCTCGTCGTGGAGCAGCTGGACAAGATCTCGCTGTCGTTCCTGGTCGACGACCTGCAGATCCGCCGTGGTGGCATCGCCGCCAACATCGCGTTCGGCCTGGGCAACCTGGGCCTGTCGCCGCTGCTCGTCGGCTCGGTCGGCCAGGACTGGGTCGACTACGAGTCGTGGCTGCAGCGCCACGGCGTCGACACCGAGCACGTGCACGTCTCCGAGGTCGCCCACACGGCCCGCTTCGTCTGCACCACCGACGCCGACCACGCCCAGATGGCGTCGTTCTACGCGGGAGCCATGACCGAGGCCCGCGACATCGAGCTCGGCCCGATCGCCTCCAAGGCAGGCGGGCTCGACCTGGTCGTCATCAGCCCGAACGACCCCGAGGCGATGCTCCGGCACACCGACGAGTGCCGCGACCGCGGCTTCGACTTCGTCGCCGACCCCTCCCAGCAGCTGGCCTGGATGGACGGCGACCAGATCCGCCGCCTCGTCGAGGGCTCGACGTTCCTGTTCACCAACGCCTACGAGGCGTCGATGATCGAGCAGAAGACCGGCTGGTCGCACCGCGACGTGCTCGACCGGGTCGGCGTCCGCATCATCACGCACGGCAAGGACGGCGCCACCGTCGAGACCAAGGACGGCGAGAAGGTCCAGGTCCCGACGCCGCAGGAGAAGAAGCGGGCCGACCCCACGGGCGTCGGCGACGCGTTCCGGGCCGGCTACGTCGCCGGCCTGGCCTGGGAGCTGTCGCCCGAGCGCTGCGCCCAGGTCGGCTCGATGCTCGCCACCTACGTCGTCGAGACCGTCGGCACCCAGGAGTACCTGCTCGGGCGCGCCGACTTCCTCGACCGCTTCGCGCAGGCCTACGGCGACGACGCGGCGGCCGAGGTCGGCACCCACCTGCGCACCCGCCGACCCTGACGCCCGGGGTGGACGGACCGGCGCTCCCGTGGCGGCCCGACCTGGCCGCCGAGCTCGCCGACCTGCTCGCCCGCACCCCGCCCGGTGACGACCTGGTCTGCACCGGTGCCGACCTGCAGCCCGCCACGCTCGTCACCGCGTACGCCACCGGTCTGTTCCCCATGGGTCTCGGCCGCGCCGGGCACGGCCCGATCGGCTGGTGGTCGCCCGACCCCCGCGGCGTGCTGCCGCTCGACGGCCTGCGGGTGAGTCGCTCCCTGCGGCGCTCGGTCCGGCGGTTCGAGGTGCGGGTCGACACCGCCTTCGCCGAGGTGGTCCGGTCCTGCGCCGACCCGGGTCGCGACGGCCGCTGGATCACCCGCGAGGTGGCCGGGGCCTACGGCACGCTGCACCGGCTCGGGCTGGCCCACAGCGTCGAGACCTGGCTCGACGGCCGGCTGGCCGGGGGCCTGTACGGCGTCGCGGTCGGCGGGCTGTTCGCGGGGGAGTCGATGTTCCACCGGGTCACCGACGCCTCCAAGGCCGCGCTGGTCGCCCTGGTCGACCTGCTGCGCGCCGACGACGAGCCCGACCGGCTCCTCGACGTCCAGTGGCGCACCGACCACCTGGCGAGCCTCGGCGTCGTCGACGTGCCCCGCGACGAGTACCTGCGCCGCCTGCGGACCGCGCTCGCCGTCCCCCCGCCCGCCGCGCTCCGCCGAGTGTGAATCGCACGCAGGACACGCCCGGCGTGTCGTGCGCGAGGTTCACACTCGAGGGGGTGGAGCGGCCGTCGGGGCGAACCACCGGTCGAGGGCGCGGTCGCGGGCGAGCCCAGCGGCCCGGGCCCGGCGCAGCCGCTGGACCGTGCGGCGTCGCCGGGTCGTGAGGTCGCCTGCAACGAGCCGCACCACCTCGAGGCCGTGGCGGTCGAGGGCCTCGTGCCGAGCCGCGTCGGTACCGCGCCGGTCGGAGTCGGCGTGGTGCGCGCCGTCGTACTCGACGACCAGCCCGGCGTCGGCGTCGAGCAGGTCGACCTCGCCGAGCAGGCGGCCCTCGAGGTCGAGCACCGGCCAGTTGACCTTCGGCACCGGGAGGGCCGCCTCCAGCACCCACAGCATCCGCGTGCGCGACTCCTGCGGTGATCGGGTGCGCGGGTCCACCAGGCCGAGGGCCTGCCGCAGCTGCGGGAGACCGCGCCAGCCGGGTCGGTCCCACGCGTAGGAGGCGACGCGCACGGGGTCGACCGCCAGATCGCGGACCACGGCGTCCAGCGCGACGACGGCCTCGGTCAGCGAGGGGGCGAGGCGCCCGAGGTCGAAGGCCGTGCGCAGCGCGGACGTGACGGCGACGCCGTCCCGCACCACCACGTCGCCGGGAGCGAGGTCGCTGCGGAAGGGCCGCACCCCCGGCCACCACCGGCGCTGCCGCGGGCGCTGCAGGCACAGCAGGACGGGGTCGAAGCGGTCCGCGTCCGCGGTCGAGCCGTCCAGGTCCCGGGCGCCGAGCAGGAAGGCCGCCGCCCACCCGCCGAGCGCGCCGTCCGCCGGCAGCGCCGACGCCGCGACCAGCGCACGCTGCCGGGGGTGGCGAGGGTCGGTGGCGGTCCACGCCCAGCGTCCGGGCAGCGCCTGGTGCCACAGCGGTGAGGCCAGGTCGGACCGGCTGCAGCCAGCGGCGCCGAGCACCGCTGCCGTGTGCGCGCCGGCCAGCAGCCGCGTCGGTAGCTCGTCCACCCGACGAACGGTCGGGCACCCGGCCCCTCGGGCGCGCGGCCGCTACTGCGACCTGTGGACGACGCGCACTGATCACGAGACCTGTGGACGGCCACCGATCCCGCCGAGTGTGAATCCCGCGCGCGACACGCCCGGCGTGTCGTGCGCGAGAGTCACACTCTGCGGGGTGGGGCCAGGCGGACGCGGGCGACGAGCTCGTCGGGGAGGCGCTCGAGCGAGAGCAGCTCGTGGCCGCGCATGCGGCACCAGGCGGGCAGGTCGTGGGCGGTGGCAGGGTCGGTGGCGCGCACGACCAGGACCGTGCCCGGCTCGGCGTCGCGGGCGGCGCGGGCGGCCTCGACGACCGGCACCGGGCAGCGGGTGCCGCGGGCGTCGACCTCGACCTCGGTCGCGCCGCTCACAGCCCGGACGTCCCGAGCCGGTCGCGGACGCCCGCGAGCACGCCGGGGAGCACCGCGAGGAACCGGTCGACCTGCGCCTCGAGCGCGGCGCCGTCCGTCGTCGCCGGGACGCCCACCCGGACGTTGCCGTGGGTGAGCGACCCCATCGCGGCCAGCACGTGCGAGGGGTCGAGCGTGCTCGAGGTGCAGGCCGAGCCCGACCCGACGGCGAACCCGACGGCGTCCAGCCCCTCGACCAGGGCCTCGCCGTCGGCGAGCAGGCACGAGAAGGTCAGCACGTGGGGGAGGCGGTCGTCGGCGTCGCCCACGACCTCGACGTCGGGCGCGACGAGCGGCACCTGCTCGCGCAGCCGGGCGGTCGCGGCGCGGCGGACCGCGTCGCTCGCCTCGCGCCCGGCGACCGCCTCCTCGAGGGCGACGGCGGCGGCCAGGGCCTGCGGGACGCCGGCGCCGC
>NZ_BAAHAF010000107.1:0-5097 GCF_054777815.1 Angustibacter speluncae
CGTCGCCCGCGCGCCCGGGGCGGCGACGGCGTCCAGCAGGGGACGCGCGAGGGCGGGGCCGGAGCCGGACGCGAGCGCGGCCCAGGTGAGCCCGGCGCCGCTGCCGGAGGCCACCAGGCGACCCGGGTTCTCCCGCCCGAGCAGCTCGGCGGCGGCGGTGAACCGGTCGCGGGCGGCGGGGTCGCCGGCGGGCCCGGGGGCCAGCAGGACGACCTCGACGTCGCGCCCGGACGGGTCGCGCGCGCTCAGCACCTGGCCCGAGTCGTCGTGGTACCAGCGGCCGTTCACCGCGTACGGGCCGATCTGGTGGGGGGTGCTGGACGGGGGACCGGCTGCCGTCGCCGACGGTGCCGCCGCCCCCTTCTCGTCCACCCCACCGTCCACCCGGCCATGAGACCACACGGGACGGGGACCGGCCCCCGGCGTCGTCCACATCCACGGCCGGCTCCCAGGAAGCCCCCAGCCACCAGTGGTGGAATGGGGTCGTGACGGACAGCACCGACGGGCTCGGGACCACGGCCGAGCGACCCGAGGCCGACCGCCAGGACGTGCTCGACCTGCAGCACGCCGTGCGCGCGGTCTCGCAGGTCGTGGTCGGGCAGCACGCCATGGTCGAGCGCCTGATGGTCGCGCTCCTGGCCCGCGGGCACTGCCTGCTCGAGGGCGTCCCCGGCGTCGCCAAGACCCTCGCGGTCCGCACCTTCGCCACCGTCGTCGGCGGCACGTTCGCCCGGCTGCAGTTCACCCCCGACCTGGTGCCGTCCGACATCGTGGGCACCCGCATCTACAAGCCGAGCTCGGAGGCGTTCGACACCGAGCTGGGGCCGGTGTTCGTGAACTTCGTGCTGGCGGACGAGATCAACCGCGCGCCCGCCAAGGTGCAGGCGGCGATGCTCGAGCTGATGGCCGAGCACCAGGTCTCCCTGGGCGGCCGGTCCTACCCGCTGCCCGACCCGTTCACGGTGATCGCGACCCAGAACCCGCTCGAGTCCGAGGGCGTGTACCCGCTGCCGGAGGCCCAGCGCGACCGGTTCCTGCTCAAGGTCGACGTGCCGCTGCCGCGGGCGCACGAGGAGGCCGAGATCCTGCGCCGGATGAGCGTCGACCCGCCGCGGGCGCACCAGGTGCTCGGCGCCGAGCAGGTCGTGCGACTGCAGCACGCCGCCGACCGCGTCTACGTGCACCCGCTGCTCAGCGACTACGTCGTCCGGCTCGTGATGGCGACGCGCGAGCCGGTCGAGTACGGGCTGGCCGACCTGCGCGACGTGCTCGCCGTCGGCGCCAGCCCGCGCGCCACGCTCGGCCTGATCGCGGCGGCGCGCGCGAGCGCCCTGCTGCACGGACGCGACCACGTGCTGCCGTCCGACGTGCAGGCGCTCGCGGTCGACGTGATGGCGCACCGGCTCGTCCTCGGCTTCGACGCCGTCGCCGACGGCGTGGGCACCCGCGGCGTGGTCGAGCGGGTCCTGCAGGTCGTGCCGCCGCCGGTCCCGGCGCTGCTGCGGTGACCGACGCGCGCACGGTCGACCCGGCAGCGGGTCGCGTCCCCGTCGGGCGCCTGCTCGCCGACCTCGCACCGCCCGAGGCGCTGCGCGCCCTCGAGCTGGCCATCGTGCGGCGGCTCGAGGGCTACCTGCGCGGCGAGCACCTCGGGCTGCTGCCCGGCCCGGGCTCCGAGCTGGCCGAGGCGCGGATGTACCGGCCGGGCGAGGACGACGTCCGGCACATGGACTGGGCCGTCACGGCCCGCACGACCCAGCCGCACGTGCGCGACGTCGTCGCCGACCGCGAGCTCGAGACCTACGCGCTGGTCGACCTGTCGGGGTCGATGCAGTTCGGCACCAGCGGCCCGGGCACGCGCGGGCTGGCCGGCCGTCCGGTCGACAAGCGCGACCTCGCCGTCGCCGCGGTCGCGACGGTCGGGGTGCTGACCGGACGGGTGGGCGACCGGTTCGGCGGGTACGTGCTGTCCGACCGCGGTACCACCCGGCACCCCGCCCGCGCCGGGCGGCTCGCGCTGGCCTCGCTGCTGCGCAGCCTGCTCGAGCACCCGCGGCACGAGGTCGACCCCGGCGCGCCGACGCCGGGGCTCCGGCTGGGCCCCGCGCTCGACGCCTTCGGCGCCGCGCACCCCCGACGTGGTCTGCGCGTGGTCGTCTCGGACTTCCTCGAGCCGGGCACTCTGGCGTGGAAGGCACCGGCCGAGCAGGCACCGGAGTGGTCGCGCCCGCTGCGCAAGCTCGCGGTGCGCCACCAGGTGCTGGCCGTCGAGGTGGTCGACCCGCGCGAGGGCGAGCTGCCCGACGTCGGCGTCGTCGACCTGGTCGACCCCGAGACCGGCGAGACCCTCGAGGTGGACACCGGGCGACCCGCGACCCGCGAGGCGTTCGCCGCCGCGGCGGCCGCCCACCGCGACCGGGTGCGCCGGACCCTGCGCCAGGCGGGGGTGGGGCACCTGGTGCTGCGCACCGACTCCGACTGGGTCGCCGACACCGCGCGGTTCGTCCTGGCCCACCGGGTCCACGCCCACCACCTGCACGCCGTGCGCCGGGGGGCCTGAGCGGTGGTCCCCGACTCCTTCCTCGCCGGCGAGCGGCTGTGGCTGCTGCTCCTGCTGCCCGTCCTCGTCGGCCTCTACGCCTGGCGCGGTCGCCGCCGGCACGCGTACGCGCTGCGGTTCAGCGCGCTGCCGATGCTCGGCCAGGTCGCGCCGCGGCGTCCGGGCTGGCGACGGCACCTGGTGGCGGCGGGCACCGTGCTCGCGCTCGCCGTCGTCGTGGTCGCCTTCGCGCGTCCCGCGGCCGACACCCGGGTGCCGCGCGAGCGCGCGACCGTGGTGCTCGCGATCGACGTCTCGCTGTCGATGAACGCCGAGGACGTCGCCCCGAACCGGCTCGAGGCGGCCCAGCAGGCCGCCCGGCAGTTCGCCGACGACCTGCCGCCCTCGATCAACCTCGGCCTGGTGACGTTCGCGGGGTCGGCCACCGTGCTCGTGCCGCCGACCACCGACCGGGCGCGGGTGAAGCAGGCGGTCGACTCCATCCGGCTCGGGCCGTACACCGCGATCGGCGAGGGCATCTTCACCGGGCTGCAGAGCCTCGACCAGGTGCCGCCCGACCCCTCCGGCGAACCCGTCCCGGCGCACCTGGTCGTGCTGAGCGACGGCGAGACCACGGTCGGGCGCGCGAACTCGGAGGCGGTCGCAGCGGCCGTCGAGGCCGGCGTGCCGGTGTCGACCATCGCCTTCGGGACGCCCGGCGGCACCGTCGTCATCGAGGGCGTCGAGGAGCCCGTCCCGGTGAACGAGGACGAGCTGCGCACCATCGCCGACGACGCCGGCGGCTCGTTCTACGAGGCCGAGACCCTGGGCGAGCTCGAGGACGTCTACGCCGACATCGGGTCCTCGATCGGGTACGAGACCGTCCCGTCCGAGATCACCGACCGCTGGGTCGGTCTCGCGCTCGCGACGCTGCTGCTGTGCGTCGCGGGCTCGCTCGTCTGGTTCGGCCGCCTCGCCTGACCCTGGTCCGGACGGGGTCCGGACGGGTCCGGTCGGGCCCTGTGGACGACGGGACGCCCCGTCCGCCACCGCGATCTAGTCTCGACGGCACGAGCTCCCGCGCAGGGCGGGGCAGCCAACGGGGGTCTCCCCGGGGGAGATCACGAGGAGGGGCCGGCAGATGTCTGGTGAGCTCAGCAAGCAGGAAGCCGCGCTGATCACGGCCGCCAAGCGGGTCAACGAGGCCCAGGGCGACCTGAACGGCGAGCTGAAGTCGATGGAGCACAAGCTCGGCGACCTCAAGGCGCAGTGGCGCGGCTCGGGCTCGAACGCGTTCGACTCCGTCATGCGGCAGTGGCAGCAGCAGCAGGAGAAGCTGACCCGCGCGCTGACGACGTTCGAGACCGAGCTGATGAAGTCCGAGGAGGGCTACGTCGCCACCGACGAGGACCAGTCCGCGGCGCTGAACAAGTACGCCGGCAAGCTCGACGGCCGGAACTGAGGGAGGGGGCAACCGTGGGTGGAGAGCTGAAGGTCAACTTCGCGCACCTCGAGCAGGTCGCGACCGACGTGCGCCAGGGCGCGCGCAACATCGACGACCGGCTCGACCGGCTCGAGGACCAGCTGAAGTTCCTGGAGTCCGACTGGACCGGTGAGGCGCGCGAGTCGTACCGCAAGGCCAAGAAGGACTGGAACGACGCGGTCGAGGCGATGACGACGATCCTGCGCGACCTCGGCGGCGCGGTCACCGAGGCGAAGATCCGCTACCAGGAGACCGAGCGCCAGAACCGCGACCGCTTCCAGAGCTGAGCGCGCGCGAGGCGGGACCGTCCGGGGGAGGACGGTCCCGCCTTCGTCGTGCCGGGGCGCGGTCCGCCGCGGGACGCGTCGTTACGATGCGGTGCGCGGACGAGCCGCTGACCGAGAGGGGACGGGGAGCGTGTCGACGGCCCTGGGCGAGGGCACCGGACTGGTGCGGGTGAGCGTGGTGCGCGGGGCGCGCCGCGCCGACCTCGCGGTCCCCGGCGGCGTCCCCGTCGCCGACCTGCTGCCCGAGCTCGTCGCCGCCGTCGGCGCCCTCGACCCGTACACCGTGCACGGCGGCTACCGCCTGGTGCGCACCGACGGCGTCGCGCTGCGCGCCGACGAGGGGCTGCTCGCACAGGGCGTCGAGGACGGGCACGTCCTCACCGTCGGCCTCGGTGCCGAGGACGCCCCGCCGCGGGTCTACGACGACGTGGTCGAGGCGGTCGCCGACGCCGTCGAGCGCCAGACCCGGCCCTGGGACGACGCCTCGAGCCGGCGCACCGCCCTGGCGGTCGCCGCCCTCGTGCTCGGCGCGGGTGCCGCCACCCTGGGCGCGCTGCGCGACGGCGGGCTCCCGGTGGCGCTGGCCGGCCTGGTGCTCGCCGTGCTGCTGCTCACCGCCGGTGCCGTGCTCGAGCGCGGCCAGCGCGCCCACGAGCCGGCGGTCGTCGCCTGCTGGGGCGCGGTGGCCTACGCCGCGGCCTGCGGCGCGGCCCTCGGGTCGGTGCTGCCGGGGACGTCGACGGTGCCGCTCGCGGCGCTCGGCGCGAGCGTGCTGGTCGTCGCCGGCG
>NZ_BAAHAF010000108.1:0-9164 GCF_054777815.1 Angustibacter speluncae
GGTCGCCCCCGGCCGCGCGTCCCAGTGGGGCACCCGGCCGGCGCGGGCCTGGCCCGCCGCCGCCGCGAACGCCGCCCCGTCGGCCGGACGGGCCGACGCCTGCTTGTCCATCGCGCCCTGCACCAGCGCGCGCACCGGCTGCGGCAGGTCGCCGGGCAGCGGCGGCGGGGTGTCGTTCACGTGGGCCATCGCCTGCGCGACCGGCGACTCGCCGCCGAAGGGCCGCCGACCCGTCAGCGCCTCGTACGCCACGACGCCGAGCGCGTAGACGTCGCTGGCGGGGGTGGCCGGACGTCCGAGCGCCTGCTCGGGGGCGAGGTACGCGGCGGTGCCCATCACCTGGCCGGTGGCGGTGAGCGGCACCTGGTCGCCGGCCCGGGCGATGCCGAAGTCGGTGACCTTCACCTGGCCGTCGGGCGTGACCAGCAGGTTGCCCGGCTTGACGTCGCGGTGCACCAGGCCGGCGGCGTGCGCGGCGGCCAGCCCGAGCGAGGCCTGGCCGAGCAGGTCGAGCACCCGGTCCGGCGGCAGCGCGCCCTCGCGCGCCAGCTCGGACGACAGCGGCTCGCCGGGCACGAGCTCCATCACCAGGTAGGCGTGCGAGGCACCCGGCGAGGCGTCGTCCGGCACCTCGCCGTAGTCGTAGACGGCCGCGATGTGGGGGTGCGAGAGGGCGGCCGCGTGCCGGGCCTCGGCGCGGAAGCGCTCGAGGAACCCCGCGTCACCGGTGTACTCGGCCTTGAGCACCTTGATCGCGACGTCGCGGCCGAGCACCTCGTCGCGGGCGCGCCAGACCTCACCCATCCCGCCGACCGCGATCCGGTCGGTGAGGGCGTAGCGCTCGCCCAGCCGGGCGCCGGGCTCAGGTCGCATCGGTGGTCCTCATCGGTTCAGGACCGCCTCGATGACGGCCTTCGCGATCGGCGCGGCCGTGCGGCCGCCGCTCGCCTCGTCGCCGGCCGACCCGCCGGACTCGACCACGACCGCGACCGCGACCTGCGGGTCGTCGGCCGGGGCGAACGCGGTGAACCACGCGTGCGGCGGCTGGCCCTTCGCGTGCTGGGCGGTGCCGGTCTTGCCGGCGACGCTGACGCCGTCGATCTGCGCGGCGCGGCCGGTGCCGTCCTCGACGACCGCCTGCATCATCCGGGTGAGGGCGGCGGCCGTCTCCGGCGAGATCGCCTCGCCCATCGACGTCGGGCTGGACGCGCGCAGCACGTCGAGGTCGGGGGCCACCACCTCGCGGACGAGGTTCGGCTGCATCAGCTCGCCGCCGTTCGCGACCGCGGCGCTCACCATCGCGACCTCGAGCGGCGTCACCCGGGTCTCGTACTGCCCGATGCCGGTCTGCGCCTCCTGCGGGGGGTTCAGGTCGTCCGGGATCGTGCTCGGGCTGACCCGCAGCGGGATCCGCAGGTCGGTCTCGAAGCCGAGCTTCTCGGCCTGGTCCTTGACCGCCGCGCCGCCGAGCTCCATGCCGAGGTACCCGAACGCGGTGTTGCACGAGGTGCGCAGCGCGTCGGTCAGCGTCGTCTCGTCGTTGGCCCCGCAGGCGCGTCCGCTCGAGTTCGGCAGGTTCGACGAGGTCTGCGGCAGGTCGAGCTCGGCGGGGCCGGGCAGCACCGACGACTCCTGGTAGCGGCCGGACTCCAGCGCCGCGGCGGCCGTGACGACCTTGAACACCGAGCCCGGCGGGTACAGGTTGCCGCCGATCGCGCGGTTGGTCAGCGGGTCGGTCTCGTCGGCGAGCAGCGCGTTCCACTGGTTCGTGACGTCGGCGCGGGTGTGTCCGGCGAGCGTCTGGGGGTCGTACGACGGCTTCGAGACCATCGCCAGCACGTCGCCGGTCGCCGGGTCGAGGGCGACGACGGCGCCGCGCTGGTCGCCCAGCGCGTCCCAGGCCGCCTGCTGCACCGCGGGGTCGAGGGTGAGCTCGACCGTCGCGCCGCGCGGCTCGCGCCCGGAGACGGTGTCGGCGAACCGGGTGAAGAACTGCTCGTCGGCGGTGCCGGCGAGCAGGCGCGACTCGGCCGACTCGATGCCGGTCGCGCCGTAGACGATCGAGTAGTAGCCGGTGACCGGCGCGTAGAGCGGCCCCTGGCTGTAGGTGCGCTGGAACTCGTACCGGTCGTCGACGGGCACCGAGGTGACGACGGGCTCGTCGCCGACCACGATCGGGCCGCGCTCGCGGCTGAGCTCGGCCAGGATCGTGCGCGAGTTGCGCGAGTCGGCGCGCAGGTCGCCGGCCGAGACGAACTGCGTCCACGTGGTGCTCGCCAGCAGCGTGGCGAACAGCAGCAGCGCGACGACGCCGAGGCGGCGCAGGGGGGTGTTCACGCGCCGTCACCCCCGACCGTGCGGACGACCTGGGTGGCGCCGGCGTCGGCCGGTGCCGTCGCGACCGCGGGCGCGGGGCGACGGGCGGAGTCGGAGATGCGCAGCAGCAGGCCGACGATGATCCAGCTGCCGACCAGCGACGACCCGCCGTACGCGAGCAGCGGCATCGTCAGGCCGGTCAGCGGGATGACCCGGGTGACGCCGCCCGCGACCACGAAGCACTGCAGCGCGATGGTGAACGCCAGGCCGGCCGCCAGCAGCTTGCCGAAGCCGTCGCGGACGCCGATGGCGGTGCGCAGGCCGCGCTGCACGAGCACCATGTACAGGCACAGCAGCGCGAACAGCCCCGCCATGCCGAGCTCCTCGCCGAGCGCGGCGTAGATGAAGTCGCTCTCGGAGTAGGGCACGAGCGTCGGCGTGCCCCGGCCGAGGCCGGTGCCCGCGAGACCGCCGTTGGCCATGCCGAACAGGCCCTGCACCAGCTGGTAGCTGCCGCCGAACTCGCGGTCGTAGACCTCCGGCGAGAACGGGTCGAGCCAGGCCGAGACGCGGCCCTGCACGTGGTCGAACAGCCGCCAGGCCACGACCGCGCCGGCGACGAAGAGCGACAGGCCGATGACGATCCAGCTGACCCGCTCGGTGGCGACGTAGAGCATCGCGACGAAGACGCCGAAGAAGAGCAGCGAGGTGCCGAGGTCGCGCTCGACCACCAGGACGCCGACGCTGGCCAGCCACGCGATCAGGATCGGGCCGAGGTCGCGGCCGCGGGGCAGCTGCAGCCCGAGCACCTTGCGGCCGGCGAGCGAGAGGTTGTCGCGCTGGGTCACCAGGTACCCGGCGAAGAACACGGTGAGGACGATCTTCGCGAGCTCGCCGGGCTGGAACCCGATGGGGCCCAGCCGGATCCAGATGCGCGCGCCGTTGATCTCGGTGCCGATGAGCGGCAGCATCGGCAGCGCCAGGAGCACCAGGCCGGCCACCATCGCGGTGAAGGTGTAGCGGCGCAGCAGCCGGTGGTCGCGCAGCAGCCACAGCACGGCCACGCACAGGGCGACCCCGACGAACGTCCACACCAGCTGGCGTCCGGCCAGCGGGTTGAAGCTGTCGTTGCCGGCCCGGGCGAGGTCGATGCGGTAGAGCATGGCGAGCCCGATGCCGTTGATGGTCAACGCGATCGGCAGCACGACGGGGTCGGCGTACGGCGCACGCAGGCGCAGGGTGACGTGCACGGCCAGCGCCGCCACCGCGAAACCCGCTCCGTACGACCACAACCGGGCCGGGAACGCGCCGTCGACCGCGGCGCCGACGATGCCGTAGGCGCCGGCGCAGATGGCGACGGCGACGACCAGCAGCACCAGCTCGACGTTGCGGCGGGTGCGCGGCGCGTGCTCGCTGACGACGACCATCAGCCCTCGCACTCGTCGGGGAGCGGGAGCGTCGACGTGGACGGCGTCGGCGTGGGGGTCGGGGTGGGCGCGGCCGTGGTGGCGGGCGGCGCACCCGGGGTGGTGGCGGTGCCGCCGGCGGTGGTGGTCGGGCCGGGGCTGCTGCTCGGGCTGGGGCGCACGACGACCGTCTCGGGCTCGCACTCGCTCGAGCCGCTCCACAGGTTCGCCACGGTGCGGCGCGCGTCGGCGAGGTCGTCGGCGCCGATGCCGCGCTCGACGGCGTCGCGGTCGACCGGACGCAGCGCCTCCAGCGGCGGGCCGGTGCGCTCGTCGACCTGCGAGAGCTCGAGCGGGCCGAGGTCGGAGCCGAGGCCGCGGTAGATCGCGACCTGGTCGCCGTCGACGCCGACGAAGTACTGCCGCTGGCTCCACACCCACGCGCCGTACAGCCCGCCTGCGAGCACGGCCAGCACGAGCAGCCCGCCGAGGACGCGGCGCGCGATCGTGCCGCGGCTCGGCCGCAGGTCGTCGTCGCGCAGGTCGTCCTCGTCGTCGTCGTCCTCGGCGGCCCGGGTGAGCGCGGCGGCCTTGGCGGCGGCGGTGGTGGGCGCGGCGGACGTCTGCCGCTGCCGCTCGCGGGCCGCGGCGCCGACCACCTGCGGGTTCGTCGCCGGGGCGCTGCCGGCGTCGACCACGTCGGCGACGATCGCGGTGATGTTGTCGGCGCCGCCGCCGCGCAGGGCGAGCTGCACCAGCAGGTCGGCGCACTCGCCCGGGTCGGGCACGTCGCGCAGGGTCTCGGCGATGGTGTCGAGGCTGACGAAGCCGGACAGGCCGTCCGAGCACAGCAGCCACCGGTCGCCGACCGCCGCGGTGCGCACCGAGGCGTCGATGTCGTCGTTGCCGTCGATGTCGCCGAGCATCCGCATCACGATGTTGCCCTGCGGGTGCCGCTCGGCCTCCTCCGCGGTGATGCGTCCCTCGTCGACCAGGCGCTGGACGAAGGTGTGGTCGGAGGTCACCTGGGTGACCTGGCCGTCGTGCAGCAGGTACGCCCGCGAGTCGCCGATGTGCGCGAGCGCGAGCCGGTCGCCGGAGCGCAGCAGCGCGGTGACGGTCGTGGCCATGCCGGACAGCTCGGGCTGCTCGCGCGCGCGGTCGCGCACGGCGACGGCGGCGCCGCGGACGGCGTGCTCGAGGTGCTGCAGCGCGTCCGCCCCGTGCGACTCGCCGTCGAGGGCGGCCAGCCGGCCGACCGCGAGCGAGGACGCGACGTCGCCGCCGGCGTTGCCGCCCATGCCGTCGGCGACGACGAGCAGGTGGGGTCCGGCGTACCCGGAGTCCTGGTTCTCCTTGTACCGGCCCAGGCCGATGTCGGACCGGGCGGCGTAGCGCAGGGCGATGGCCACCCGGTTACCTCCGCAGCTCGATGACGGTGCGGCCGATCGTCAGGCGGCTCCCGGCCTGGACGGCGGTGAGCTGCCCGAGGGGCGCGCCGTCCAGCACGGTGCCGTTGGTGGAGCCGAGGTCCTCGACGGCCCAGCCGCCCTCGACGGGCACGAGCCGCGCGTGCCGTCCGGAGGCGAAGTCGTCGGTGAGCACCAGCGTGCACTCGGGCGAGCGCCCGACGAGCACGGGCGCCTGCCCGAGGTTCAGGGTGGTGCCGCGCAGCGAGCCCTCGACCACGACGAGCCGGGTCGGCGCGGTCGGGCGGGGGGCCTGCCGGGCCGGCTCCTGCCGGCGCTCCTGGGCGGGGGCCTCGGCGCGGGCGCGCCGACCGCCGCCGGCCGGCTTGCGGGCGACGACTCGGGTGCCGAACAGGTCGCGGCGCATCACGCCCACGACGCTCAGCACCATCAGCCAGAGCAGCACGAGGAACCCGAGCTGCAGCAGCAGCAGCGTCAGCTGGCTCACCGGTACTCGTCCTCCGTCCGCTCCGTCCGCGAGGAGAACCGGATCCGGGTGCGGCCCATCGTGATCGTGCTGCCGTCGACGAGGCGGGCGGTGCCGGCCCGCTCGCCGTCGACGAAGGTGCCGTTGGTCGAGCCGAGGTCGCGCAGCACGGCGGTGGCGCCGTCGAGCCGGATCTCGGCGTGCTGGCGCGAGACGCCCGGGTCGTCGACGACGATGTCGGCCTCGGAGCCGCGGCCGAGCACGGTGCGGGTGCCGGTGAGCTGGTACTTGCGGCCGTCGACGTCGAGCACCGGGTGGCCTGCGGTCGCGGTGGCCGAGGTGGCGGGCGCGACCCGGCCCTTCACCCGGGCGCCGCGGACGGTGAAGACGCCGGTGTCGAGGTCCTCGTCCTCCTCGAACCGCACGGTGACCGGGCCGACGAAGGAGTAGCGCTGCTGGCGGGCGTGCGCGGTGACGGCCTCGGCGAGCTCGTCGACCAGGGAGTCCTCCCAGGCCGTGAGCCGCTCGTAGTCGGCGCTGCCGAGGTTGATCAGGAAGGCGTTCGGCACCAGCGTGCGGTCGCGGGCGACGACGGCGGCCGAGGTGTCGGCCTCGCGGCGCAGGGCGCTCGCGAGCTCGACGGGCTGCACCTCGCTCTTGAACGCCTTGGCGAAGACGCCGTGCACGGCGCGCTCGACACCCTTCTCGAACCGGTCGAGGACTCCCACGGCACCTCCTCTGGTCGCGTGCGTCGCGGCGGGCCCGCCGCGGTGCGCGGGCACGACGACGGCACCGGCACGGTGCCGGTCGCGCTCGATGCTAACGGGGCCGCCCGGCCGGGACCCATCTGCGCCGTGGACGCGCTGCAGGCGGTTCGTGGAGGGTTCGTGCCCGGGACGCCGTCCAGGGCCGCGCGCGCGTCCGTCCCGACGCCCCGGTATGCGTTCGAGGGGCCCTGCGCTGCGTGCTAGCCTTTCGGCGCTGCTTGCGCGAGTGGCGGAATAGGCAGACGCGCACGGTTCAGGTCCGTGTGCCCGAAAGGGCGTGGGGGTTCAACTCCCCCCTCGCGCACCACCACGACGGCCGTCCCCGGTGGGGGCGGCCGTCGTCGTTTCTGCACCAGCCGGCGGTCCGGCGTCAGTCGTCCGAGCCCGGGGCCGTGCTCGGTGGCACCACGGTGATCTCCTCCGGCTGCGGCACGACGACCGTGACGACGTCGTCGCCGATCGTGAACCGGGAGGGGTCGCACCCGACCGCCCGGCCGAGGGTCTGCACCTCGTGGCGCACCGGGTCGCCGTCCTCGCTGCCCAGGAACAGGACGGGCAGGGAGTCGGAGCCGTCGACGAGGCAGTCCTCGACGCCGAGCCGCGTCCACAGGTCCTCGGCGTCGAGCCCCGGTCGGACGGCGAGGTCGGCGAGCTGCGGCGGGGTGCCGGCGTCCGCGTCCTCGGCGTCGTGGGTGAGGAAGGTGAAGCCGGTCGCGCCGACGACGGCGGCGACGGCAGCGACCGCGAACCAGGTCGCCGTCCGCGCCCCGCCGAGCCGGGCGGCCTCGGAGCGGTACTTGGCCAGGTCGAGCAGCTCGGTGCGGGCACGTCGGTAGACGTCGCGGTTGTCCGTCTGCACCTGCGCCTGCCGCCGCAGCTCGGCCTGCTGCTCGGGGCGGGTCTCGGCCCGGGCCTGCGCGGTCAGCGCAGCGGCCGCTCGCGAGTACGCGCGCAGCCGGTCCTGGAAGTCGGCCACGGTGCGCGCGTCGCCGGGCAGGTACGACGCGGGCTCGCGCTCGATGCGCGCGACGAGGTCCCGTGGCAGCGAGTCGACCGTGTGCTCGACGGGCAGCATCGCCGTGACGAGGCGCCCGACGACCGCCACCACGCCGAGCACACCCACCACGGCGCAGGTCAGCACCAGCACCCAGCGGGTGGTGTCCCAGGAGCCGACGTCGGTGTCGTCGACGAGCGGACCGGCGCCGAAGACCGCCGCACCGACCGCGCCGGTCGCGCTCGCGAGCCAGGCCGCGGTCTTGCGCACCTCGCTGCTCGCGGTGTCCCACCGGGCGGCCTCGGTCGGCGCCGGCGCCGGATCGGGCTCCGCGGCCGCGTCCGGCTCGGCGGCGGGGTCCGGCCCGGGCGGCTGCCGGCCGAGCTCGGCGAGACCGTGCAGCACGCGCCGCCAGAGGGCCGTCATGCCCCGTCGCGCTCCGGTGCGACCCGTTCGGCCTGCGTGTCGTCGACCGACGCCCAGCCCCCGACCTCGCCGAGCCAGACCCAGCCGGCGACCACCTCGCCGGGATAGGACCCGTCCCGGGCGGGCCTGTCCCCCTTGGCACCGAGGACCATGGCAGCTCCGTCCGACGTGGCTCGGCGGCCGACCGCCGTCGGCCACCGTGCAGGGCATCCTGCACCGACGGCACGGTCTGCGGAAGGGACGACGGGGTGAAGGACACCCGCGGACGTGCCGATGCAGGTGCGGGGGGGCGCGCTGCCGCGCGGGTCCTCCGCGACCACCAGCACCCCACCCTCGGGAGAGATCCACGTGCCCGGCCCCGTCCACCAGCTCCCGCCCGACGACCTGCCGCGGTCCCTGCCCACCTCGCCCTCGGGCCGCATCCCGCAGTGGGTGCTCGACGAGGCCGCCGGCCGGCCGCCGGCCGACACCCGGTTCCGGTCCTGGGAGCCAGGTCCGACGCGCCTCGCCGCGGTGACCCGGCTGCGCCCCCGCCGCCGCGGCCGGCGAGTGCTCGCCGCCGTGGTCGCGCTCGCGGTGGTGGCCGTGGGGGCTTTCGTCGTCCTCGACCGCCGCGCGGACGACGCGACGGCGGCGGCCGGCACGGCGACCGGCACCGGTGGCGTGACCAGCTCGTCCTACGTCTTCCTGCACACCGAGCCGGTCACCGGCGAGCCGATCGGCTACGACCCGTGCACCCCGATCCGGTTCGAGGTCCGACCCGAGGGCGCCCCGCCGGACGGCGACGCCATGGTCGACGAGGCCATCGCCTCGGTGGCCGCGGTGACGGGCCTGACCTTCCAGCGCGTGGGGACCACGTCGCGCGGGCCATGGGACGACGCCGCGGTGGCACCGATGGGCTTCGGGCAGTGGGACCCGGTGCTCGTCGCGTGGTCCGACCCGGTCGAGTCCCCCACGCTCGAGGGCCGGGTGGCCGGGTACGCGCGCAGCGTGCCGGCGGCCCGGGCGGGCGGGAGCAGCTACCTGCGGACGGGCGAGGTGGTGCTCGACGGACCGGGAGCCGAGGCCCTGCTGCGCCGCTCGGACGGGCGCCAGCAGGTGGTCGCGATCCTCACCCACGAGGTGGGTCACCTGGTCGGCCTCGACCACGTCGACGACCCGACGCAGCTGATGCACGCCGAGAACAGCGGGCTGATCACCCGGTTCGGCGCCGGCGACCTGGCCGGCCTGCGCGCCCTGGGCGAGATCGCCTGCGAGGGCTGACCGCTACTTCTGCAGCGACGCCGTCGGCACCGCGAAGCGCTGCAGGGCCGGCGCCGACCCCGGTGCGAGCAGCGACCCGGGGAAGCGCGACACCCG
>NZ_BAAHAF010000109.1:0-3288 GCF_054777815.1 Angustibacter speluncae
CCGGCGCGGCTGCGGTCACCGGTGGCGTCACCGGCAGCGCCACGACGAGCACCGGCACGGCCTGCGCGGGCGCACCCTGCTGCGGCTGCGTGGCCGGCGGGACGTCGGTGCCCGCGCCGGAGCCGCTGTCGGCCGCGGTGCCGTCGGCCGTCCCGACCACCGGGTCCGCGGGAGCTGCAGCGGCCTCCAGCAGCGACGCGAAGTCGTCCGGACCCGCGGCGTGCTCGCCGCTCGGGACGGACCGGGCGGACGCGGCGGCCCGCTGCGGCGCGGCCGGCGCGGCGACCGCCAGCGAGGGCAGGTTCACGCGGTCCCTCCCAGCAGCGCCGACACCTTGCGCACGTAGTTCTGCGTCTCGGCGTACGGCGGCACGCCCCCGTAGCGGCGGACCGCACCGGGGCCGGCGTTGTAGGCGGCCAGGGCCAGGTCGAGCGAGCCGAACGTCCGCAGGTGGTCGCGCAGCAGCCGCGCGGCACCGTCGACGGCCTGGGACGGGTCGAGCGGGTCGACGCCGAGCCCGCGGGCGGTCGCCGGCATGATCTGCATCAGGCCCTGCGCACCCGCGGGGCTGACGGCCTTCGCGTTGCCGCCGGACTCGACCTGGGCGACGGCCGCGAGCAGGCCGGCCGGCAGGCCGTACCGCGCGCTCGCCGCGTCGAACAGCGGCTGGTACTGGCGCACGCCGGACGAGACACCAGCGGGCAGAGCGCCTCCCGCGCCGGACGGCGACGCGACCGGGGTCGCGGAGCGCTCGGGGAGCACCCGGCGGATCGAGGTGGGCGTCTCGTAGACCGGACCGATCTTCACGACGTCACCGGTGCGCGGCGCGTGCAGCATCTTGCCGTCGCCGACGTAGATGCCGATGTGGCGGCTGCCACCCATCACGATCAGGTCGCCCGGACGGGCGTTCTCCAGGCCCTTGACCTCGGTGCCGAGGTGGCGCTGGTCGGCGACCACGCGCGGCACGTCGACGCCGATGTCCTTCATCGCGCGCTGCACGAGCGCGGAGCAGTCGAGCCCGGACGCCGGATCGGTGCCGCCCCACTTGTACGGCACGCCGAGGTACTTGCGGGCCGACTCGATGAGCTTCTCGCCGCTGGGGCCACCCGCCGACGCCGTCGTCGAGGCGTCGCCCGCGCCGAGGGCGGAGGACAGCTCGCCGGCGAACGCGGTGCCGCGGGCGGCGGAGGCCGCGGTCGGCGCCTGCAGCTGACCCATCATCATCTGCAGCTCCGCGATGCGGGACTGCACGGCCAGGACGCCGTTCACGACAGGTCCCCGTCGCCGGCGGGCGGGCGGGTGGTGGTGTGCTCGTCGAGGCGGCGCTGCTCGGCGTCGCGCTCGGCGGCGACCCCGTCGGCGCGGTGCCGGTCCTCGAGGTGCTCCAGCGCCTTGGTCCGCATCCGGGCCGACCGCCAGACGTCGGTGGCCTGGCCCGCCTCGGCGGCGGTGCGCTCGGCGTGCTCGGCCGACTCGATCGTGGCGGTGCTCAGGGCGGCGCGCGCGGCGGCGGCCGCCGTCCAGGCGAGGGGGCTCGCCTCCTCCGGCATCCGGTGCCCGGCCAGCGCGAGCTGGTAGCGACGGCGCAGGTCCTGGGCGTCGCGGTTCGCCGCGTTGGCGCGGGCGAGGTCACCGGCGGCGTCGTCCTGCTGGCGCTGCCGCAGCCGCAGCAGGGCGGCGAGCCGGAACGGGGTCACCGGGCACCACCCAGCGCCGAGGCCACGTGGGACAGCCGCAGCCACGACTCCGCGACGGGCGCGACGTCGTCGACCCGCTGCTGCAGCAGCGCCTCGACCGCGGGCCACGCGGCCAGCGCGGCGTCCACAACCGGGTTGCTGCCGCTCACGTACGCGCCGACGTCGAGCAGGTCTCGCACGTCGCGGCGCGCGGCCATGGCGCGCCGGAGCGTCGTCGCGTCGGCGCGCTGCTGCTCGGTGGTGACCCGGGTCGCCACGCGCGAGACCGAGCCCAGCACGTCGACGCTCGGGAAGTGGCCGGCCGTCGCGAGCGCGCGGTCGAGCACGACGTGGCCGTCCAGGATCGAGCGGGCGGCGTCGGCGACGGGCTCGTCGTGGTCGTCGCCGTCGACGAGGACGGTGTAGATGCCGGTGATCGAGCCGGTGATGCCCGGGCCGGCCCGCTCGAGCAGCCTGGGCAGCATCGCGAACGTCGACGGCGGGTACCCGCGGGTCGCGGGCGGCTCGCCCGCCGAGAGCCCGATCTCCCTCTGCGCCATGCAGAACCGGGTCAGCGAGTCCATCATCAGCACGACGTCGAGGCCCTGGTCGCGGTAGTGCTCGGCGATGCGGGTGGCGGTCATCGCCGCCCGCAGCCGGACGAGCGCGGGCTCGTCGGAGGTGGCCACGACGACGACGCTGCGCGCCAGGCCCTCGGCGCCCAGGTCGTCCTCGAGGAACTCGCGCACCTCGCGGCCGCGCTCCCCGATCAGGGCGAGGACGACCACGTCGGCCTCCGAACCGCGGGCGATCATCGACAGCAGGCTCGACTTGCCGACGCCCGACCCGGCGAACAGCCCGAAGCGCTGACCGCGACCGGCGGGGACGAGGGTGTCGAGCACGCGGACCCCGAGCCCGAGCGGCTCGCGGACGCGCCCGCGCAGCAACGGGTTCGGCGGTGTGCCGTGCACGTCGACGAGCTCGGCGCCCTCGACCGGTCCCCGCCCGTCGACCGGCCGTCCGAGCCCGTCGAGGACGCGGCCGAGCAGGCGCCCGCCGACCGGCACGCGCAGGCGCGAGCCGGTGACGCGCACGGGGAGACCGGCGCGCAGCCCCACCGGGTGCGCGAGCGGCATGCACCGCACGCCGTCGGGCTGGACGGCGACGACCTCGGCCGTCACCCCGCCCTCCGGCGTCGACACCTCCACGAGGTCGCCGACGCCCGCCTCGACGCCGGTGACGTCGATGCCGAGACCCACCACGGCGCGCACTCTGCCGAGCCGCTCGGGGCGGCAGGCGGGCACGGCGGCGGCGAGGCGCTCGGCCAGGGTCCCGGTCGACGGGGTGCCGGTGGCGACGGTCATCCGAGCAGCACCGTCCGGGCCCGCTCGAGACCGGCCCGGAGCAGCACCTCGACGGTGCCGCCGCCGTGCTGGAGCACCGAGTCACCCTGCGACAGAGCGGGATCGGCGACGACGGTGACGTCGACGGGGACGTCCTCCGCCGTCAGCGTCGCGGCGTCCGCGGGGTGCAGGCGGACGGTGGCGGGGCCGCCGGCCGCGCCCGCGAGCAGCGCCCGACGCAGCGCCGCCCGGCCGGGGGCCTGCGCGGC
>NZ_BAAHAF010000110.1:0-14433 GCF_054777815.1 Angustibacter speluncae
CCGACACCGCAGCGGCCGCGCTCGCCGTCGGCGCCGCGGCCGTCGCCCCGGCCAGCAGCGCGGCCCCGACCGGCACCACCGCGCTCCCGCCGGTGCAGGACTTCCTGGCCGACCAGCTCGCCGGCCTCGGCGCGCTGACGCCGACCTACGTCATGGTCCACGGCCGCACCCTCGCCGACGCCGAGTCGGCCGTCGCCGCGAGCGGTCTGCGCGAGGTCACCTCGTACGACCGGATCGGCGTGGTCGTGGCGCGCGGGACGCGCAGCCAGATCGAGACGGCACGCACGCAGCCGGGCGTCACCTACCTCGAGGGCAACACCCCGATCGACTTCACCCTCAGCACCTCCCACCAGGCCACCCGCGGCGCGGAGGCGATGCAGACCCTCACCGGCGCCGACGGGTCGGCGCTCACGGGCAAGGGCACCTCGGTCGCCGTCATCGACTCGGGCATCGACCCGACGCACCCGTTCTTCACCGAGCCCGACGGCTCGTCCGCGGTCGTGGCGAACCTGAAGTCCCTGTGCCTCGACGAGAGCACCACCGGCACCGACTGCGTCGTCAAGGTCCCGAACTCCGTCGACACCGACACCCTGTCGGTCGGCGGCCACGGCACCCACGTGTCCGGCATCGTCGCCGGCCGCCCGACCACGCTCGCCGACGGCACCCGCGTGATGGGTGCCGCGCCCGGGGCCAAGCTGGTGTCGATCTCGACCGGCGCGGTGCTGTTCATCATCGGCGCCGACTCCGCCCTGAACTGGGTGCTCGAGAACCACGAGGCGCCCTGCGGCGCAGGCGTTCCTGCGTCCACCTGCCCGCCGATCAAGGTGACCAACAACTCCTACGGCCCCACCGGCGGCGGCGAGTTCGACCCGAACAGCGCCACCGTGAAGCTGCAACGCGCCCTCGCCGCCGAGGGCGTGCTCACCGTGTGGGCCGCCGGCAACGACGGCGGCGACGGCTCCGCCTCGCTCACCAACCCGCCCGGCCAGGACCCGACCGGCGGCGTCCTGTCCGTCGCGTCCTACTACGACCAGGCCACCGGCACCCGCGACGGCGCGGTCAGCGAGTACTCCTCGCGCGGTCTGGCGAGCGACCCGAGCACCTGGCCCGACCTGTCGGCGCCCGGTGAGGACATCACCTCCTCGTGCCGCCCGTACCTCGTGATCTGCGCGACGGGCCTGCAGCCGGTCAACGGTCCCGGCCTGCTCGACATCGGCACCTTCAACACCATCAGCGGCACCTCGATGGCCGCGCCGCACGTGGCGGGCATCGTCGCCCAGCTCGTGCAGGCCGACCCGACGGCGACGCCCGCCGAGATCGAGCGGGCGCTGGTGTCGACCGCGTACAAGTACTCCGACGGGGCGCCGTACGCCGCGAGCGGGTCCTCGTACGACAAGGGGACGGGTCTGGTCGACGTCGTCGCAGCCGTGCAGGCGCTGCGCGGCTGACCGGACCCGCGCGAGGCGCCCCGTTCTGAGGGGACCGGGGAGAGCCGACGCGCGAGAGGGAGGGCCCGGCACCGCAGGGGGTGGCCGGGCCCTCCTGCGCGTCCGGGGCTCGTCGTCTGCTCGTACACCGGTTCCGGGGGCCGCACACACCCTCGAGCACGTGTGCGGGCCACCCCACCCTGTGTGCGAGCGGGTGCCGGACGCGGGGCGGCGGTCAGTCGTCCAGGTCGCGGATGACGAAGTCGGGGTCGATCTCGACCAGGTCGGCCGACTCCTCCCACAGCCACTCGCCGTCGTCGGCGTCGAGGGCCCTGGGGTCGGGCTGCTGGCGCACGGCCCCGGACGCGAACCGGCCGACGCCGGACGGGCCGAGGTACTCCCCCGACAGCACGGCCGGGTCGGTGGCGGCGCGCACGAGCGGCCAGCACGCCACCGTCGGGCTCGAGGTCAGCAGCTTGTTCAGCCCGACGCCGATCCCCTTCAGCGGACCGGGCAGCGGGTCGGCGAACAGGTCGGTGCCGCTGATGCCCGGGTGCACCGCGACGGCCCGCACCGGCAGGCCGGTGCCGTGCAGGCGCCGGTCGAGCTCGAAGGTGAACAGCAGGTTGGCCAGCTTCGACAGCCCGTAGGCGCGCCAGCGGCGGTACCCGTGCTCCCACGCCAGGTTGCGGCGGTCGAGGCGGCCGAACCGGTGCGCGTCGCTCGAGACCGTGACCACCCGCGCGTCGCCGTGCTCGCCCGACCGCCCGGCGGCGACGAGCTGCGGCCACAGCGCGGCCGTGAGGGCGACGTGCCCGAGGTGGTTGGTGCCGAGCTGCATCTCGAACCCGTCGGCGGTGCGGCGCCGCGGGATCGCCATCACACCCGCGTTGTTCAGCAGCACGTCGACCCGCGGCTCGTCGGCCGCGAGCCCCTCGGCGAACGCCTCGACCGACGCCAGGTCGGCGAGGTCGAGCGGACGCACGCCCACGCGGTCGTCGGCACCGGGGACGCGGTCGACCACGGCACGGCGGGCCGCCTCGCCGCGGCCGGCGTCGCGGCACGCCATCACCACCCGCGCACCGTGCCCGGCGAGCAGCACCGTCGCCTCGAGCCCCAGCCCGCTGTTCGCGCCGGTGACGACGACGAGACGCTCCGTCAGGTCCGGCAGGGCGTCGGGGGTCCAGGCGTCGGGGCTCACCCCGTCAGCCTCGCAGGACGGTGAGGCGCAGCGCACCCGGAGCCGTCGCGGGCACGGCCGGCCGCGCGGGCGCGACGGGGTCGAGCCGCCGGTAGGCCTCGCCCTGCGCCGGACGCGCGTCGACCTCACCGGCGTTGGGCCACAACGAGAACGCGCGCTCGGCCTGCGCCGTGATCGTGAGCGACGGGTTCACGCCGAGGTTCGCGCTGACCGCCGAGCCGTCGACGACGCTCACGCCCGGGTGCCCGTGCACGCGGTGGTACGGGTCGACGACGCCCGTCGCCGGGTCGTCGCTGATGACGCAGCCGCCGAGGAAGTGCGCGGTGAGCGGGACGTCGAACAGGTCGCCGACCGTGCCGCCGGCGTACCCGCGCTGGCGGGTGAGGCGGCCGAGCCGGTCGGCGACGGCGCGGACGGCCGCGTGCCCGGCGGGGATCCACGACGGGTTCGGCTCGCCGTGCCCCTGCCGCGACACCAGCCGGGTGCCGCCGCCGAGGAGCCGCCGTCGGCCGGACACGACCAGCGAGTTGTCGCGCGACTGCATGACCAGCCCGATGATCGTCCGCTCGCTCCAGCGCCGCACCGAGGTCAGCACGCCGAGCTCGTGCGGGTGCCGAGCCGCGTAGCGCAGGAACTTCAGCCACCGCGGACCGCCGGGACCGCCGTCGACGAGCAACGTCGCGAGGAGGCCCATCGCGTTGGAACCCCTTCCGTACCGGACGTTCTCGACGTGCGTGTCGTCGTCCGGGTGGAACGAGGCGGTGATCGCGACGCCGCGGGAGAGGTCGGCGTCCGGGGTCACCCGGGCGGTCATCGCGCCGAGCAGCGCCTCGGAGTTCGTGCGGGTCAGGTGGCCCACCTGGTGGGAGAGCCGCGGCAGGCTGCGGCGCCGGTGCAGGTCGTGCAGCAGGGTCTGGGTGCCCCACGTCCCGGCCGCGAGGACGACGTGCCGCGTGGTGACCGAGGACGAGCCCAGTCGTCCGAGCGGCCCGGTGCGCCGCGTCGTCACCCGGTACCCGTCGGCGTCGTCGTCACCCAGCGGGACGACGTCGACGACGGTGCGCAGCGGCTCGACCCGCACCCCGAGCCGCTCGGCGAGCGCGAGGTAGTTCTTCACCAGGGTGTTCTTCGCCCCGACGCGGCACCCGGTCATGCACGAGCCGCACTCGGTGCAGGTGGTGCGGCGCGGACCGGCGCCGCCGAAGTACGGGTCGTCGACCTCGCGCCCCTGCCCGACCGGCCCGTCACCGAACAGCACGCCCACGGGCGTCTTGCGGAACGTGGCACCCACGCCGAGGTCGTCGGCGGCCTCGCGCATCACCTGCTCGGCCGGGCCCTCGCACGGGTTGGTGACGACGCCCAGCATCCGCGACGCCTGGTCGTAGTGCGGCGCGAGCTCGGCGCGCCAGTCGGTGACGTGCGCCCACTGGGGATCGCGGAAGAACGCGTCGGGCGGGACGTAGAGGGTGTTGGCGTAGTTGAGCGACCCGCCGCCCACGCCGGCACCGGCGAGCACCAGCACGTCGGGGAGCCGGTGGATGCGCTGGATGCCGTACAGCCCGAGGGCAGGTGCCCACAGGTAGCGGCGCAGGTCCCACGACGAGCGGGGCAGCTCGTCGTCGGCGAACCGCCGGCCCGCCTCGTAGACCAGGACGTCGTAGCCCTTCTCGGCCAGCCGCAGCGCCGCGACCGACCCGCCGAAACCGGACCCCACCACGACGACGTCGTGGTCGAGACCGGCTGCCCCGGAACGCTTCTCGTGGACGGCGGTCACGACGCACCCGCCCGCTTCATCACGTGCAGCGCGCCGGTCATCACCTTCGTCCACGTCGCGTCGGGCAGGTCGAGCAGCCGGCCGACGCCGATGCCGTAGCGGCTGCCGTGCTGCACGGCGACGGTCTGCGCCTGGGTGAAGCGGACGATGCCCTCGCGGCCGTGGCGCCGGCCGAGCCCGCTCGCCTTCATGCCGCCCATCGGCGCGGCCATGGCGCCCCAGCTCGCCAGGTAGGTCTCGTTCACCGACACCGTCCCGGCCTCGATGCGGGCGGCGAGACGGCGACCCCGCGCGGTGTCGCGCGTCCACACGTTCGCGTTGAGGCCGTAGGCGGTGTCGTTGGCGATCGCGACCGCCTCGTCGTCGGACCCGACGCGGACGACGGACACCACCGGCCCGAAGGTCTCCTCGCCCCAGCAGCGGGCCGAGCGCGGGACGTCGGCCAGCACCGTGGGCTCGTGGAAGAGCGGACCGACGTCGGGACGGGCGCGGCCACCGGCCAGGACCGTCGCGCCGGCCTCGACGGCGTCGGCGACGTGCGCGACGACGGTGTCGAGCTGGGCCTGCGACACCATCGAGCCCATGTCGGCCGCGTAGTCGAGCCCCGACCCGAGCCGCACCGCGCGCACCCGGCGCAGGAACGCCTCGAGGAACCGGTCGTGCACGGCCTCGTGCACCAGGAGCCGCTCGGTCGACATGCACAGCTGGCCCGCGCTGGCGACGACCGAGCGCACCGCGCACTCGGCCGCCAGGCCGACGTGGGCGTCGTCGGCCACGTAGAACGGGTTCTTGCCCCCCAGCTCGAGCGAGGCACCGATCAGCCGTTCGCCGGCGCGGGCGGCCACGGTGCGGCCGGTGGCGGTCGAGCCGGTGAAGCAGACGTAGTCGACCTCGTCGACCAGGGCCGGCCCGATCACCGACCCCTCGCCGACGACGACCTGCACCAGCCCCTCGGGCAGGCCGGCCTGCTGGAGCAGGTCGACACCCCAGAGGGCGGTCAGCACCGTCTTGTCGTCGGGCTTCAGCACGACCGCGTTGCCCGCGACGAGCGCCGGCAGCAGGTCGGACAGCGCCAGCGTCAGCGGGTAGTTCCACGGCGCGATGACGCCGACGACGCCCTGCGGGCGGTGGTGCACCTCGGTGCTGAACAGACCGGGCAGGAACCCCGCGCGCGACGACGGCGCGAGGTACGAGGCCGAGCGGCGGCCGTAGTGCCGGCACGCGAGCGCGACGTCGACGACCTCCTCGTAGGCGTGCGCGCGGGCCTTGCCGCTCTCCAGCTGCACCAGGTCGAGCACCTCGTGCTGGCGGGCCAGGACGAGGTCGTGGAGCCGCAGCAGCAGCGCCGCGCGCTCGTGCACGGGACGGGCCGCCCAGCGAGGCTGGGCCGCGCGGGCCTCGGCCACGGCGAGGACGACGTCGTCGGTGGTCGACGCGGGGACCTGCGCCAGCTCGCCGCCGAACGGGCTGCGGGCGGCCAGGGTCGTCGCCTCGGGTGCCGCGACCACGCGGGCGAGGAGCCGGTCGACGACCGCGGGCGACAGCCAGCGCGGACGCTCGACGGAGGTGGCGGAGGACGTCGGCGTGCTCACCTACCCGAGAGTAGGTCAGCCCCGCCGCGATTGCTACACCCGCGTAGCCTTCGTCACCCCGCGGTGCCGGCCGCGTCGACCAGGCGGCTAGGCACGCCGTTGGCGTCGACCACCTCCTGCGCCAGCAGCGCGAGCTTGACGTTGTTGGTGCGGGAGAGCCGCACCAGGATCGCCTGCGCCTCGTCGAGGTCGACGCCGTAGCGGTGCCGCAGGATGCCCTGCGCGGCGCCGATCGTGCGCCGGGTCGACATCGCGGTGCGCAGGTTGGTGATCTCGTGCGACACCGCGAGCAGTCGGGCCGCAGCGCGGGCGAACTCGACGGCGTCGACGAGGTCGTCCTCGCCCATCGCCCCCGGCTCGGCCCCGTAGAGGTTCAGCCCGCCGACGGTGGTGCTCCCCGCCACCAGCGGGACGCTCAGTACCGACAGCACCCCGTGGTCGAGGGCCCGCGGCGTCCAGGACGGCCAGCGGGTCTCCTCGCGCATGTCCGGAACCAGGTAGACGTCGTCGTCGACGACCGCGTCGACGCACGGGCCCTGCCTCGCCTCGTACTGCGCCCGGTCGACCGCCTCCACCGGACCACCGGTCGAGGCGAGCGTCCCGAACCGGTGGCCGCGCCGGACGGTGATGCCCGCCCAGCTGCAGCCGGGGATCGTGTCGCGGGCCGCTTCCACGACGGCGTCGAGGGTGTGCTCGGAGAGCCCGGACCGCACCTCGTCGACGAGGGCGGCCAGGCGAGGGTGCTCGGCCACGGTTCCTCCCTCCCGCCCCTGCGGGGCGGGGCCGACCCCGTGTCCTCGGCCTCCACGGGTCTGGGGAGGCGGCCGGGGTGCGCCCCCCTTCCTACCAGCACGGGCACCGGTGCATCCACGGTGAGCACGGCTCAGGCGAGCGGGACGATCTCCGGGGCGCCGAGCCGGGCGGAGTCGGCGGTCTCGTCGTCGGGCATCTGCTGCGACTCGCGCTCGGCCTCGACCCGGGCGAGGTAGTGCGAGACCTCCCGCGAGATCTGCTCCTCGCTCCAGCCGAGCACCTCGGCCATCAGCCCCGCGACCTGCGGGGCCGCGCTGACGCCGCGGTCCCAGGCCTCGATCGAGATGCGGGTGCGCCGCGCCAGCACGTCGTCGAGGTGGCGCGCGCCCTCGTGCGAGGCCGCATAGACCACCTCGGCGGCGAGGTAGTCGTCGGCGCCGTCGAGGGCCTCGCCGAGCCGCGGCTCGGCGGCGACGAGCTCGAGGACCTCGCTGGTGCGCGAGCCGTGCCGCCGCAGCAGGTGCTCGACCCGGGCGACGTGCAGGCCGCTGGCCTGAGCGGTGCGCCGGCGGGCGTTCCACGCCGCCTGGAAGCCGTCGGCGCCGACGAGCGGCACCTGGTCGGTGCACGAGGGCGCCACGTGGAAGTCGAGGCCGCGCGCGACCTCGTCGACGGCGTCGGACGCCATCACCCGGTAGGTCGTGTACTTGCCCCCCGCCACCACGACCAGGCCGGGGACGGGGTGCGCCACGACGTGCTCGCGGGACAGCTTCGACGTCGAGTCGGCCTCGCCGGACAGCAGCGGGCGCAGGCCGGCGTAGACGCCCTCGACGTCCTCGCGCGTGAGCGGGGTGCGCAGCACCGCGTTCACGTGCTCGAGCAGGTAGTCGATGTCGCTGGCCGACGCCGCCGGGTGCGCCTTGTCGAGGTCCCAGTCGGTGTCGGTGGTGCCGATGATCCAGTGCCGGCCCCAGGGGATCACGAACAGCACCGACTTCTCGGTGCGCAGGATCAGCCCGGACCCCGACTGGATGCGGTCGCGCGGCACCACGAGGTGGATGCCCTTGGACGCGCGCACCTTGAACTGGCCGCGCTCGCCCACCATCGCCTGCGTCTCGTCGGTCCACACGCCGGTGGCGTTCACGACCTGCCGGGCCCGCACCTGGACGTCGCGGCCGTGCTCGAGGTCGCGGACGACGGCGCCGACGACCCGCTCGCCCTCGCGCAGGAAGTCGACGACGCGGGCGCGGCTGGCCACGTGCGCGCCGTAGGCGGCGGCGGTGCGCACCAGGCCCATCGTGTGGCGCGCGTCGTCGACGCCGGCGTCGTGGTAGCGGACCGCGCCGACGAGGGCGTCCTTGCGCAGGGCCGGCACCTCGCGCAGCGCCTGCGTGCGCGTCATCTGCTGGTGCAGCGGGACGCCACGGCTGCCGGGGGCGAGCCCCGCCATCGCGTCGTACAGCGTGAGACCCGCTGTGACGTAGGGCCGTTCCCACACCCGACCCTTGAGCGGGTACACGAACGGGATGGGCCGCACAAGGTGCGGCGCGAGGCGCTGGAGCAGAAGACCCCTCTCCCGCAACGCCTCTCGCACCAGGGCGAAGTCGAGCATCTCGAGGTAGCGCAGGCCGCCGTGGATCAGCTTGGACGAGCGCGAGGACGTGCCGCTCGCCCAGTCGCGCGCCTCGACGAGCGCGACCGACAGCCCGCGGGTCGCGGCGTCGAGCGCCGTGCCCGCCCCGACCACGCCACCGCCGACGACGAGCACGTCGAGCTCGTCGGCCGCCATCGCGCGCAGCGCCTCGACCCGCTCGGCCGGCCCCATCCGGCCCGGCAGCGGCCCCTTCGTCACCCGTCGCGCGCTCATGCCGGCTGGTAGGGCGAGACCACGACCTCGACCCGCTGCAGCTCCTTGAGGTCGGAGTAGCCCGTGGTGGCCATCGCCCGCTTCAGCGCCCCGACCAGGTTGCTCGTGCCGTCGGCCACGCGTCCGGGGCCGAGCAGGATCTCCGCGAGCGGCGCGACGGTGCCGACCTGCACCCGCTCGCCGCGCGGCAGCTCGGCGTGGTGCGCCTCCGGTCCCCAGTGCCAGCCGCGTCCGGGCGCCTCGGTGGCGCGGGCGAGCGCGGCGCCGAGCATGACGGCGTCGGCGCCGCAGGCGATCGCCTTCACCAGGTCGCCGGAGCGCCCGACGCCGCCGTCGGCGATGACGTGCACGTAGCGGCCGCCCGACTCGTCCATGTAGTCGCGACGGGCGGCGGCGACGTCGGCCACGGCCGAGGCCATCGGCGCGTGGATGCCGAGCGTGGTGCGGGTGGTGTGCGCCGCCCCGCCGCCGAAGCCGACCAGCACGCCGGCGGCGCCGGTGCGCATCAGGTGCAGCGCGGCGGTGTAGGTGGCGCAGCCGCCGACGACGACCGGCACGTCGAGCTCGTAGATGAACCGCTTGAGGTTGAGCGGCTCGGCCTGCCCGCTCACGTGCTCGGCCGAGACCGTGGTGCCGCGGATGACGAACAGGTCGACGCCGGCGTCGACGACCGTCTTCCACAGCTGCTGGGTGCGCTGCGGCGACAGGGCGCCGGCGACGGTGACGCCGGCGTCGCGCACCTGGCGCAGCCGCTCGACGATCAGCTCGGGCACGATCTTGGCGGCGTACAGCTCCTGCATGCGGCTGGTCGCCTGCGCCGGGTCGAGCGAGGCGATCTCGGCCAGCAGCGGCTCGGGGTCGTCGTAGCGCGTCCACAGGCCCTCGAGGTCGAGGACGCCGAGGCCGCCGAGCTCGCCGAGGGCGATCGCCGTGGCGGGCGACATCACCGAGTCCATCGGCGCGGCCAGCACCGGCAGGTCGAAGTGGTAGGCGTCGATCTGCCAGCCGACCGAGACCTCCTCGGGGTCGCGCGTGCGCCGGCTGGGCACGATGGCGACGTCGTCGAAGGAGTACGCCCGCCGGCCCCGCTTGCCCCGCCCGATCTCGATCTCGGTCACGACCCCAGGCTATCGGGGCGCCGGGGACGGACTACCGGCCGGAGTAGTTCGGGGCCTCGACGGTCATCTGGATGTCGTGCGGGTGCGACTCCTTGAGCCCGGCCGAGGTGATGCGGACGAACCGCCCCTTCGACTTCAGCTCGGGCACGGTGTGCGCGCCGACGTACATCATCGACTGGCGCAGGCCGCCCACGAGCTGGAACGCCACGTGCCGCAGCGGGCCGCGGTAGGGCACCTGGCCCTCGATGCCCTCGGCGATGAACGCGTCGTCGCTGACGCCGCCCTGGAAGTAGCGGTCCTTGGAGTAGGACTGGCCGCGGCCGCGCGACTGGGCGGCGCCGAGCGAGCCCATGCCGCGGTAGGCCTTGAACTGCTTGCCGTTGATGAAGACCAGGTCGCCGGGGCTCTCGTCGCAGCCGGCCAGCAGCGAGCCGAGCATCACCGAGTCGGCGCCGGCGACCATCGCCTTGGCGATGTCGCCCGAGTACTGCAGGCCGCCGTCGCCGATCACCGGGACGCCGGCCGCACGGCACGCCTGGGCGGCCTCGAAGATCGCGGTGACCTGGGGGACGCCGACGCCCGCCACCACGCGGGTGGTGCAGATCGAGCCCGGACCCACGCCGACCTTGACGCCGTCGGCGCCGGCCTCGACCAGCGCCGCCGCGCCCTCGCGGGTGGCGACGTTGCCGCCGACGACGTCGACGTCGCGGGCGGCGGGATCGGCCTTGAGCCGGCGGATCATGTCGACGACGCCGCGGGACTCGCCGTTCGCGGTGTCGACCACGAGCACGTCGACACCGGCCTCGACGAGCGCCATCGCGCGCTTCCAGCCGTCGTCGAAGAACCCGATCGCGGCGGCGACGCGCAGGCGTCCCGAGCCGTCCTTGGTGGCGAGGGGGTACTTCTCGCTCTTGGTGAAGTCCTTCACCGTGATCAGGCCCTTGAGCCGGCCGCGGTCGTCGACGAGCGGCAGCTTCTCGATCTTGTGCTCGCGCAGGAGACGGGTGGCCTCCTCCGGCGCGACGCCGACCGGGGCGGTGACCAGCGGCATCCGCGTCATCACCTCGCCGGCGCGGCGCGACATGTCGGTCTCCCACCGCAGGTCGCGGTTGGTGACGATGCCGACCAGCACGCCGTCGGCGTCGACGACCGGCAGGCCGGAGATGCGGTACTGCCCGCACAGGGCGTCGACCTCGGCGAGGGTGGCGTCCGGGCTGGTGGTGACGGGGTCGGAGACCATGCCGGCCTCGGACCGCTTCACGACGTCGACCTGGTGGGCCTGGTCCTCGATCGACAGGTTGCGGTGCAGCACGCCGAGCCCGCCCTGGCGGGCCATCGCGATCGCCATCCGCGACTCGGTGACGGTGTCCATCGCGCTGCTCAGCAGCGGCACCTTCACCTCGACGCGGCGCGACACGCGCGTGGTGGTGTCGGTGTCGGCCGGGTTGACGTCGCTCGCCCCGGGGAGCAGCAGCACGTCGTCGAAGGTGAGCCCGACGAACCCGAACGGGTTCGCGGCGTGGTCGTGCTGGCCGGTCGCTGCGTCGGGCGAGGTCGTCACCCGTCCAATGCTACGCGCGGGCTCCGGGCCCCCCGCGTACGCCGGTCACCCGTCGATGCTCCGCGCGGGCTCCGGGCCCCCCGCGTACCCCGGTCACCCGTCGATGCTCCGCGCGGGCTCCGGGCCCCCCGCGTACCCCGGTCACCCGTCGATGCTCCGCGCGCCGGCTGGGCCCGTCGGACGCCGTCAGCGCACCAGGCCGGCCCGGTAACCCACCGCCACGGCCTGCGCGCGGTCGGCGGCGCCGAGCTTGCGGAACAGCCGGCGGGCGTGGGTCTTGACGGTGTCCTCGGACAGGAACAGCTCGCGGCCGATCTCGGCGTTGCTGCGGCCGCGGCTCATGCCGGTGAGCACCTGGATCTCGCGCTCGGTCAGGTCGGGGGCCTTGGTGGTCGGCGCGGAGCCGGCCGGGCTCTGCGACTGCGGTCGCCGGCCCTCGGTGATGACGTGCAGCACCGCGGCGGACAGCTCCTCGCGGGCGGCGTCCTTGGCGACGAAGCCGCGGGCGCCCTGGGTGACGGCGCGGGTCACGCCGTCGCCGTCCTCGGGGCCGGCGAGCATGATCACGGTCGCCTCGGGGTGGCGCTCGACCAGCTGGCGGGTGCTCTCGATGCCGCCGAGGCCGGGCATCCGCACGTCCATCAGCACGACGGACGGCCGCTCGACGGGCCAGCGGGCCAGGCACTCCTCGCCGCTGCCCGCGGTGATGACCCGGGTGACGCCGGGCACCGGGGAGATCGCGCGCTTCAGCGTCTCGCGCACCGTGCCGGAGTCGTCGCAGACGAGCACCGTGGACATGTGACCCCACCTCACGAGTTCGTGCCGCCGCGCCTGCCGCGCGGGTCGGACGGGTCCCTGGGTGGACCCGACGTCCTCCCCATCGGCACGAACGGGCGCCGACCTGAGCCCCACCCGCGACCCGGCGGGTGACACGCAGTATGCCGTTCACCCACCTGCGCGTGCAGGTGGTCGGCTCACACGCCCGACAGGGCGCGTCGCACCTCGGTGACCGCGTCGTCGAGCGAGACCAGCAGCCCGGTGCCGGGGCCGAGCTGCGCCGGCGCCCAGCCCGGGCCCGCCGCGTAGAGCCGCGCCGCGACGTCGTGGTCGTGCAGCACCGGCATCGGGTCGTCCTGCACCGGCAGCACGGCCAGCACGACGACGACCCTCGGCCGCAGCCGCCGCACGGTGTTCAGCAGGTCGCGCGCCGGCACGCCCGGACCCATCACGCGCGCGCCCACCTGCGCCTCGGACAGCGCCGCCGCGAGCGCCTGCAGCGGCAGCCAGTGGCTCTCGCCCGGGGCGCAGGCCAGCAGCACGCCGGCGTCGCCCGCGACGGGCTCGGTGGCCCGGACGAGCTCGGCGAGCACGGCGGTGCTGAGCAGGTGCTCGACGTCGACCCCGCTGCCGGTGTTGGCGAACCGCTGGCCGGCGTCGGCGAGCACGGGCTGCATGACCCGCGTCCAGGCCGTCAGCACCCCGTGCTCGGCGATCGCCGCCCGCACCAGCGCGGCGCAGGTGGGCGTGTCGAGGTCGGCGGCCGCCGCGGTGAGCTCGCGCACGGTGTCGCGCACGGATCCCGCCGCGGGCGTGCCCGCCACGAACGGGACCAGCTCGGGCGCGAGGGGGACCTGCTCGCCCTCGGTCGCCTCGGTGACGCTGGACTCGAGCGCGACGCGGGCGGCGTCGGCGGGCCACACCCCCTCGAGCGTCAGCCGCCGCATCACCATCAGGCGCATCACGTCGGCGGAGGTGTACTGCCGGTGCGCGCCCGCGACGCGCGCCGACGGGCCGAGCCCGTACCGGCGCGACCAGGTGCGCAGGGTCGCGGGCGCCACACCGAGGCGTCGCGCCACGGCGGACACCTTCAGCGTCGCCGGCCCCACCGGCGTGCCCTCGGTCGAGGACGGCACGTACCCGCCCTCCTCCGCGTCGCCGGTCCGCATTTCTCGCCCCTCTCGCGCGGCCAGTGTGCGCTGACGCGGCCCGTGGCGCATCCGCAGGCCGACCCAGCGTGGCGCGTCCGGGTGCCGCACGGTCCGTAGAATCGCCGCGCGGTCGCGCCACGTCGTCCGGTCGGCCGCCCCCCAGGACGCAGTGGAGGTGTCTCGTGCGCAGGCGGCTGACGAAGGTCACGCTGAGGACGGGCGCCCGCCCCTCCTCCCCCGCCGGGCTCGACCAGCCCCTGGTGCGCGGCCGGTTCGGCGCCCGCTCGGGACGACCCCGCGCCAGCTCGACCGACGCGCTCGGCCGGGTCAGCGAGCTGGTCGCCGAGTACATGGGGACGCCGGCGTTCCTGGCCTGGATGACCGGCTTCATCGCGGTCTGGCTGGGCTGGAACAGCCTGAGCCCGGAGCCGCTGCGGTTCGACCCCTACACCTTCACCTTCCTGACCCTGCTGCTGTCGCTGCAGGCGTCCTACTCCGCCCCGCTGATCCTGCTCGCCCAGCAGCGCCAGGCCGACCGCGACCGGGTCGGGCTCGAGAACGACCGGCAGCGCGCCGAGCGCGGGCTGGCCGACACCGAGTACCTCGCCCGCGAGCTCGCGTCGGTGCGCATCACGCTGCGCGAGATGCCGAGCCGCGACTACGTGTCGGGCCGGATCGCGCAGTCGATGGACCGGATCGAGGGCGAGCTGGCCGAGCTGCGCGCGCTGCTGGCCGCGCAGGCGCCCGCCCAGGTACCCGCGGCGGCCGACGCCGCACCCGCCCGCGGCGACGACTGACCAGGACGCCCGCGCCCGGCGCAGACGGGTGAACAACCCGGCGCGGAGGTGAACAACCTGCGACCCACCCCGCCCGCGCGTGCTCGGCTGACCTGCGCCCTGGAGCGGTTCTGACCATGGCCTGAACAACTTCCGCCCAGGGGCTTGAACAACTTCTGAATCGGTTCTAGTGTCGTCGACGTACCGGCCCGAGGGTCGGACGATGACGGACCCGGCGTCCAGCTGTGCGCGCACCAGGGGTCGACATCGCGCAGGACCGAACCGACAGGAGAGTGTGATGGCGGAGATCTCCAGGCTCCCCGGCCCCGTGGCCGACGTGTGGGAGTGGCAGTACCAGGGCGCGTGCCGCGAGTACGGCGACGAGCAGTTCTTCCACCCCGAGGGCGAGCGCGGCCCCCGCCGGCGTCAGCGTGAC
>NZ_BAAHAF010000110.1:14486-21907 GCF_054777815.1 Angustibacter speluncae
ACGCCCTGGCCGTCCGCGAGCCGTACGGCGTGTGGGGCGGGCTCACCGAGGACGACCGCGAGGCCATCCTGGCCGGCCGCCGCGCCCTCCCCGAGGCCGTCTGAGCGGCCCACGAAGCTCCGGAACCCGCTCGGGCGGGGACCGGGTCCACGAGCCGAAGGGCCGGCACCCCCGAGCGGGGTGCCGGCCCTTCGTGCGTGCCGGTGCAGCCGTGGCTGCGGGAGGACCGCGGCTCAGTGGCCGTGGCCGTGCCCGTGGCCGGCGGCGGCCTCGGGCTCCTCCTCCTTCTTCTCCACCACGAGGGTGTCGGTGGTGAGCACCATCGACGCGATCGAGGCGGCGTTGGTGAGCGCCGAGCGGGTCACCTTCACCGGGTCGATGACGCCGGCGGCCAGCAGGTCGCCGTACTCGCCGGTGGCGGCGTTCAGGCCCTGACCCACCGCGAGGCCGCGGACCTTCTCGACCACGACGTAGCCCTGCAGGCCCGCGTTCTCGGCGATCCACCGCAGCGGCTCGACGACGCCCTTGGCGACGATCGAGGCGCCGGTGGCCTCGTCGCCCTCGAGGGACAGGCCGTCGATCGCGGCGGCCGCGTGCACGAGGGCGGAGCCACCGCCGGCGACGATGCCCTCCTCGATGGCCGCGCGGGTCGCCGAGACGGCGTCCTCGATGCGGTGCTTCTTCTCCTTGAGCTCGACCTCGGTGGCCGCGCCGACCTTGATCACGCAGACGCCGCCGGCCATCTTCGCCAGCCGCTCCTGCAGCTTCTCGCGGTCCCAGTCGGAATCGGTGCGCTCGATCTCGGACTTCAGCTGCGCCATCCGGGCCTCGACCGCGTCGCGCTCGCCGTTGCCGTCGACGACGGTGGTGTCGTCCTTGGTGACGACGATGCGGCGGGCGGTGCCGAGCACCTCGAGGCCGACCTGGTCGAGCTTGAGGCCGACGTCGGGGGTGACGACCTGGGCGCCGGTCAGGATCGCCATGTCCTCGAGCATCGCCTTGCGGCGGTCGCCGAAGCCGGGCGCCTTGACCGCGGCGGCGGTGAAGGTGCCGCGGATCTTGTTCACGACCAGGGTCGACAGCGCCTCGCCCTCGACGTCCTCGGCCACGATGAACAGCGGCTTGGAGGTCTGCAGCACCTTCTCCAGCAGCGGCAGGAGGTCCTGCACCGAGGAGATCTTGCCCTGGTGGATCAGGACGTAGGCGTCCTCGAGGACGGCCTCCATCCGCTCGGCGTCGGTGACGAAGTACGGCGACAGGTAGCCCTTGTCGAACTGCAGGCCCTCGGTGAAGTCGAGCTCCATCGCGGTGGTCGAGGACTCCTCGACGGTGATGACGCCGTCCTTGCCGACCTTGTCGAACGCCTCGGCGATGAGCTCGCCGATGCCGCGGTCCTGGCTGGAGATGGACGCGACGTGCGCGATGTCGTCCTTGCCGTCGACCTCGCGGGCGTGCTCGAGCAGGGCGGCGGACACGGCCTCGACGGCGGCGCGGATGCCGCGGTTCAGGCCGGTCGGCGACGCGCCGGCGGCGACGTTGCGCAGGCCCTCGTGCACCAGGGCCTGGGCGAGGACGGTGGCGGTGGTGGTTCCGTCACCGGCGACGTCGTTGGTCTTGGTGGCGACCTCCTTGGCCAGCTGCGCGCCGAGGTTCTCGTACGGGTCCTCCAGCTCCACCTCGCGGGCGATGGTCACGCCGTCGTTGGTGATGGTGGGGGCGCCCCACTTCTTGTCGATGACGACGTTGCGGCCCTTCGGGCCGAGCGTCACCTTGACCGCGTTCGCGAGCGCGTCGACGCCGCGCTCCAGGGCGCGTCGGGCGCCGTCGTCGAACTGCAGGGTCTTGGCCATGTGGCTCGTTGCCTCTCTCGTTCGGTGGTCGTGCAGGGGTGGAGCGGGACCGACGGCGCCCCGGGGCCCGGCCGTCTGGCGGCGGGACGTCCGGGGCGCGTCGGGTGGTGCTCAGGTCGTGCGGTGGTGCAGTCGTGCGGTGGTGCAGTCGTGCGGCTCGCTCAGGACTGGACGATCGCCAGCACGTCGCGGGCGGACAGGATCAGCAGCTCCTCGCCGCCGTACTTGACCTCGGTGCCGCCGTACTTGCTGTAGATGACCTTGTCGCCCACGGCGACGTCGAGCGGCACGCGGTTGCCGTTGTCGTCGACGCGACCGGGACCCACGGCCAGGACCTCGCCCTCCTGGGGCTTCTCCTTGGCGGTGTCCGGGATGACCAGACCGGACGCGGTCGTCTGCTCGGCCTCGACGGCCTTGACGACGATCCGGTCCTCGAGCGGCTTGATGGAGACCGACACGGGCGGACCTCCCCTTCGCAGTTCGCAGGGTTCCAACTAGGACGGTGGTGCCCGGGTGGCGTCCGTCGTCGCGGGTGCCGGACGCCGTCGGGCGTTGGCACACTCCCAGGGAGAGTGCCAGGACGAAACTAGCACTCGGTCAGCGCGAGTGCCAGCGCCGGGGTGGTGCGGGAGCGGGCTGTCCGCTCAGGGCGAAGGGCAGCTGCTGCGCACGTCGCCGAGACCGCGCGCGACCAGCAGGTCGCCGCCGCGCAGCGGCGTCCCCCACGTCCCGGCGGCGTCGTCCCAGCGCCGCCACAGCCGCGCGTCCGTGGCTACCTCGACCACCGCCGAGCCGCCCGCCTCCACGCGCGCGGCGCCGAACCCGACGAGCCGCACCGGCTCGCGGTCGCGGTCGGCCTCGTCCGGGCGCAGGTAGACCTGGACGACCTCGCGGGACGCGCGCGCGGACGTGTTGCGCACCTCGACCGCCACCCGCGGGCCGCGCACCCCGGGCTCGCCGGGGTCGACGAGGCGCAGCTGCCCGTACTCCCACGACCCGTACCCCTCGCCCGCGCCCAGCCAGTGCGCCGGCGCGGGGGCGCGCCCGGCCACCCAGCCGCGGTGGCCGACGAACACGTCGTCGGCGTACTCGAGCCGCAGCCCGTCCGGGACGGTGTCCCACGCCGGCGCGGCGCCGTCGGCGGCTGGCCAGGTCGTGACGAGCCGGCCGGCCGGCTCGCGCACGCCGAGCAGCGCGTCGGCGACCGCGTGGCCGCCCTCCTGCCCGGGCAGGCCCACGACCAGCACGGCGTCGACCCGGTCGTACCAGGGCATGAGCACGGGCGTCGCGGCGTTCACGACGACCACGGTGCGGGCGGCGGTGCGCGCGACGGCCTCGACGAGCGCGTCCTGCTCGCCGGGCAGCGCCAGGGTGGTCTTGTCGACCGCCTCGGTCTCCTGCTCCTCGGTGAGCCCGACCACCACGACGGCGACGTCGGCCGCACCGGCCGCCGTCGCGGCCGCGTCGAGCACCGGTCCGGTCGGCGGCGGCACCGGTGCGGCGACGAGCGCCTTGAGCCCCGTGCCGGACGCCGCCACGTGGCTGAGGAAGCCGAGGCTGCCGTCCGGGCCGGGACGCGGCTCGGTGGCCACCACCTGCACCCGCGCCTCGACCTCGACGCCGTCGGCGAGCTCGAGGTCGGTGGTCGAGACCGACGGGCGCAGCACGGCCTCGCCCGGGTCGTAGCCCTCGGCGACCAGCTCGGCCTCGTGCACCACCTCGCCCCCGGCCCGGATCGTCCAGCGCCCGGTGCCGATCGCGCCGAGGCGCACGGCGCCGCCCCGCACGAGCGTCCCGCGCAGCACCAGGCCCGCCACCGGACGGGGCAGGTCGTCGTCGAACCCCACTCCGACCGCGGCGGCGCCGACGTGCTCGGTGCGCATCTCGGCGCCGTCGGCGTCCAGGTAGGTGACGCGCGCGCCCGGCTTCCCGGTGACCGGGTCGGTGAGCGCCTCGGGCGCCGCCGGCAGGGGCCGGGCCCGCACGGGCACGCCGTCGACGACGACGACCGAGCCGCCGAGCGCCTCGAGCAGCCCGTCGGCGACCGACACCTGGTGCGGCGGGGTCACCTGCGCCGAGCCGCCGCCCATGCAGGTGGTCTCGAGCGCGAGCCGCCCGACGAGCGCCACGGACGACGACGGCTCGAGGGGCAGCACGCCGTCGTTCTTCAGCACGACCATCCCGTCGGTCGCGAGCCGCCGCAGCTGCGCGCGGCGGGCCGGGTCGGTCGGCGCCGGGCTGGTGGCCGGCCACGCCCGGGCGGGACGGCCGTCGCCGGCGAGCGCACCGACCCGGGCCGCGAGCCGCAGCAGCCGGGTGACGTGGTCGTCGAGGACGGCCTCGGCCACCTCGCCGTCCCGCACGGCCGCCAGGAGGGCGTCGCCCCACGGGCCGTCCGGCCCGGGCATGACCAGGTCGAGCCCGCCGTTCGCGGCCGGGCCCGCCGACTTGGTCGCGTACCAGTCCGACATCAGCAGGCCGTCCCAGCCCCAGCCGTCCTTGACGACCTCGGTGTTGACGTGGGCCTGCTCGGTCGCCGTCGTCCCGTTGACGTCGTTGTAGGCCGCCATGACCGACCACGCCCCGCCGTCCTCGAGCGCGATCTCGAACGGCAGCAGGTACACCTCCCGCAGCGCGCGCTCGCTCACCACCGAGTCGACGTAGTTGCGCAGCGTCTCGGACTCGTTGGCCACCAGGTGCTTCAGGCAGGCGGCGATGCCGCGCGACTGCATCCCGCGCACGTAGGCGGCCGCGACGCGGCCGGTGAGCAGCGGGTCCTCCGAGTACGCCTCGAACAGGCGGCCACCGAGCGCCGTGCGGTGCAGGTTGATCGTCGGGCCGAGCACCACGTGGATGCGCTGCCGCTCCGCCTCCTCGGCCAGTGCCTCCCCCATCTCGCGCGCGGCGTCCTCGTCCCAGGCGGACGACAGCAGCGTGGCGTTCGGGAACAGCGCGACCGCCTCGCCGCCGGTGAACCTCAGCCCCCGCACGCCCGTCGGCCCGTCCGAGAAGGCCATCTCGTGCAGGCCGATCGCCGGCGCGCCGTGCAGCGTGAAGGCCGACGCGCCCGTGAGCAGGCGCACCTTGGTCGGCAGGTCGAGCCGGGCGACCAGCCCGGCCAGGTCGTCCGTCGTGGTCATGGTCGCCAGTCTGCCCCCGCGACCGGCGGGCCGGGAGGGTCCGGTCGGGTGCCGTCCCGACCCGGTGGCGCCGCTGCTGGTTGCATGGGGGCGTGGACGCGACGGGCCTGGCGGCGCTGATGACCCCGCAGGGGTGGCGGCTCCTCGACGCCCTCCCCCCGTACGACGAGGCCGCGGTGCCGGCGCTCAGCGAGCGGCTGCGGGCGGGCGGGCTCGACCCGGCGCTGGTGGCCGCGGCCCTCACCCAGTCCCGGCTGCGGGCACGCGGGGCCACCAAGTTCGGGCCGTTCGCCGAGCGGATGCTCTTCACCGCCGACGGCCTCGAGCAGGCGACCCGGCTCGACGTCGCCGCCCGCCACGCGCACCGGTTCTCGTCCGCCGGCGTCGAGCGGGTCGCCGACCTCGGCTGCGGCATCGGCGGCGACGCGATGGCGCTCGCCGGTCTCGACCGCGAGGTCGTCGCCGTCGAGCGCGACGAGGTGACCGCCGCCGTCGCCACCGTCAACCTGCGGCACTTCGAGGGCGCGCAGGTGCGGCACGAGGACGCCACCACCACCGACCTCACCGGCGTCGGCGGCGCCTTCCTCGACCCGGCGCGGCGCACGGCGTCCGGCACGCGGGTGCTCGACCCGCGGCGGGCCGAGCCGCCGCTGTCGTTCGTGGTCGACCTCGCCCGCCGGCTCCCGGCCGTCGGCGCCAAGGTCGCCCCGGGCATCCGCCACGACCTCGTGCCGGACGACGCGGAGGCGCAGTGGGTCTCGGTCGACGGCGACGTGGTCGAGGCGGGCCTGTGGTTCGGGCTCGTCGCCCGCGAGCACGTGCGGCGCTCGGCCGTCGTGATGACCAGCGGCGGCGGCCCGGCGGTCGTCGTCGACGGCACCGGGCACGAGCCCGCGCCCGACGTCGGCGCGGTCGGCGCCTACCTGCACGAGCCCGACGGCGCGGTGCTGCGCGCGGGTCTCGTCGGGCTGGTCGCGCAGGCGGTGCAGGGACGCCTGGTCGACCCCACGATCGCCTACGTCACGTCGGACTCGCCCTCGACCAGCCCGCTGGCCCGCAGCTACCAGGTGCTCGACGTGATGCCGTTCGGGCTCAAGCGGTTGCGCACCCACCTGCGCGACCGGGACGTCGGCCGGCTCACCATCAAGAAGCGCGGGACCGCGGTCGAGCCGGCGCAGCTGCGGAACCAGCTGCGCCTCACCGGCTCCCAGGAGGCGACCATCGTGCTGACGAGGGTCGCCGGTCAGCAGTCGGTGCTGGTCGTCCGCCCGATCGAGACCGGCAGCGCCCCCTGAGGACGGGCGGCGCCCGTGAGCACCGCCACCAGCGCGTCGAAAGCGCCGTCGTCGCGCCCGAAGAGCGCGAGCGTCGCCGTCGTCCCCTGCGTCGAGCCGAGCGCCCACGGGGCGTCGAGCGCGACGACCACGTCGCCCGACCCGCCCGACGAGCCGCCGAGCAGGCGCACCGTCGGGCCGGACCCGGTGCCCACGCCGGCGCGCTCGGCGGCCGCGGCCAGCCGGGCGCGGTCGGTGTCGATGCGGCCCGGCACCTGGAACCCGTCGGCCGCCCAGGGCGCCGCGCACGACCCGTCGACGGCCGTCACGGCCGCGGCCGACAGGGCGCGCGAGGCCTCGGTCGCCGCCGCACCGGCGTCCGCGGGCACCGCGGCACCGGCCGACACCCGGGCCTGCCAGGTCTGCACGGCCACCACCTTCGCCGCGGCGTCCTCGACCCGCTCGCGCGGCAGGCTGCCGTCGCCGAGGGCCGTGACGACGGCGGTGTGCGCGGCGGTCGGGTCGAGCGGCATGAGCAGCACGTCGGCCCCCGCCTGCAGCGCCTTCACCGCCGCGCCGCCGCTGCCGTATTGCGCCGTGATGGCGCCCATGTCCTGCGCGTCGGTGACCGCCAGCCCCTGGAACCCGACGTCGGGCCCGCGCAGCGAGGCGTACGCCGGGGCCGAGAGGCTCGCGGGCACACCGGGTTCGAACGCGTCGACGGCGATGTGGCTCATCATCACGGCGGGCACCCCGGCCGCCGTCGCCGCCGAGAACGGTTGCAGGTCACGGGCTCGCAGCTCGTCGAGGGTGGCGTCCTGCACCGGGAGCGTCTCGTGGCTGTCGGCCGGCACCGAGCCGTGGCCGGGGAAGTGCTTGACCACCGGCACGATCCCGGCCGCCTCGTAGCCGCCGAGCGCCGCGGTGACGGCCGCCGAGGCGAGCGCGGGGTCGTCGGAGGCCGAGCGCGAGCCGATCGTCGGGTCGTCGGGGCCGCTCGTCACGTCGGCGTCCGGCGCGAAGACCCAGGTGAAGCCCAGGCCGCGCAGCTCGAGCGCGGCGGCCGACGCGGCCTGCTGCACGACCGCGGCGACGACGGCCTCGACGTCGAGCTCGGCGGCCTGGCGCGCCAGCAGGTCGACGTCGCCGCCGCCGGC
>NZ_BAAHAF010000111.1:0-4294 GCF_054777815.1 Angustibacter speluncae
CGCCGTCGTCGACCTCGGCGCCCCGGGGGTCGCGCCGACGGCCGACCACGTCCGCCGCGAGGTCGCCCGGCTGCGCGGCGGCGACACCGCCGCCGTCGTCGTCCTCGGCATCGACCCCGTCGCGGACCCCCTCGACGACCGCTGGTTCGCCGCCGTCGCCTCCACCGTGCGCGCCGACCACGTCGTCGCGTGCGTCGACGCGACCCGCAAGAGCGGCGACGTGCTCGCCTGGCTCGCCGGCCTCGAGGACGCCGGGCTGCGCGTGGACGCGCTCGACGCCCACCACGTCGCCCGCACCGCCGACCCCGCCAGCATCCTGGGCCTGCGGGTGCCGGTGCTGGCGCTCGACGACCGCGCCGCCGACGCCGGGACGTGGACCGCGCTGCTGCTCGAGCGGCTGGCCGGACGGGCGGTGCGGTCGTGAACCTCGCCGCCGTCGCCGCCCTCGCGCTGCTGCTGTCGGTCCCGTCGCTGCTGGGACTGGCCGAGGGCACCATCGACCCGGACGAGGCGGGTCTGCGCCTGCTGCTCGCCGTCGCGTGCGCCGCGGTCGCCGAGACCCTGCTGCGCCGGTTCGTCGACGCGGTCCGGCCGGTCCGGGCCGAGCTGCCCCCGGAGCGCACCCGCTCGGACGCCTGACCCCGCGCGACCGCCCGACCCGCCACCGGCTCCTCCTGCCGGTGCGCGGGCGTCCCGCCCCGTATGCTCGGCGGGGTGCTGGTCCTGACCCGCCGCAGCGGCGAGAGCGTGATGATCGGCGACACCGTCGTGGTGACGGTCGTCGAGGTGCGCGGCGACGTCGTCCGGCTCGGCATCGAGGCCCCCCGCGAGGTGCGGGTGCACCGCGAGGAGGTCTACCGCGCGGTCGGCGAGGCCAACGCCGCGGCCTCGCGCGTGTCCGACGACGACATGTCGCGGCTGGCGGCCCAGCTCGGCTCGACCCCGGCTCCCGCCCCCGCGCCGACGGAGCAGCCGGCCGCCCCGGCCCCGCCGCGACCGGGGCCGCCCAAGCCGGGGCCCCGTCGTCCGTAGGGCCGCCCGTAGGGTGGGCGCGTGCTGATCGCCTTCTCCGTCGCCCCGTCCGGCACCGGTGACTCGGTGTCCGCCGCGGTCGCCGACGCCGTCCGGGTCGTCCGCGAGTCCGGCCTGCCCCACCGCACCGACTCGATGTTCACCACCATCGAGGGCGAGTGGGACGAGTGCATGGACGTCGTGCGCCGCGCCACCGAGGCGGTCGGCCGGCACGGCGACCGGGTCTCGCTCGTGCTCAAGGCCGACATCCGGCCCGGACGCACCGGCGAGATGCAGGCCAAGCTCGACCGCCTCGAGGCGGCGATCAGCGACCGAGGTCCGTCGACCCCACCCGCGTGAGGCCGTCGAGGCCGAGCACGACCAGCTCGGCCCCGCCGTCGGTGCCCGTGAGCAGCACCACGCGGTCCCCGACGGCCACGGCCCGCACCAGGTAGCCGTACCCCTGCTGGGTGCCGAGCCGGTACCGGCCGGCGTCCGCGAGCGCGCCGTCGTCCCCGACCGAGATCGCCTGCAGCCCAGGGCCTTCCATCGTGTCGAGTGGTAGCAGCGCGGTACGGCGGTCGGGCAGGTAGGTCAGCTGGCGCGAGTCGCCCTCGACCGAGGTCCAGGTGTCGGCCTCGGTCCAGGTGCTCACCTGCGCCGGCGCCGTCCGGTCGGTGAGGTCGAAGGTCTGCACCAGCACACCGGTCGTGCGGCCCTCCGCGGTGGCGTCCTGCCCCACGCCGAGCAGCCGGTCCTCGCCCAGCGGGTGCAGGTAGGCCGAGTACCCGGGCACCTTCAGCTCGCCGGTGACGGCCGGCGCGGTCGGGTCGGACAGGTCGACGACGTAGAGCGGGTCGGTCTGCCGGAACGTCACCACGGTCGCGACGTCGTCGAACCAGCGCACCGAGCGGATCGTCTCGCCGACGCCGAGGCCACCGACCTGCCCGACCTGCACCAGCTCGCCGGCGCGCTCCTCGAGCACCGTGACCCAGCTCTGCGACTGCTCCTGCCCGGACTGCGGGTCGGCCAGGAACGCGCCGGTCGTCGTCGCGACCCGCAGCCGGCCGTCGCGCGCCGACAGCGCCCACCGGCCGAGCAGGAAGCCGTCGACCTCGCCCGAGGCCAGGTAGGTCGTCGCGGCCCCCTCCGAGGTGTCGAACCCGTGCAGCTCGGTACGCACCTCGTCCGGGTCGACGGTCTCGGCCACGCCGCGCCCCCACGAGGCCCACCCCCCGCGGGTGGTGGCCACGTAGAGCCGGTCGGTGCTGGCGTAGACCAGGTCGCCGTCGGCCGCGACGCCGGCCACGTCGACGACCGGGTCGCCGTCCGCGCCGGGGTCGAGCGAGCGGACGGTCAGCACGCCGCCGCCCGACGGGACGCTGGTGTGCGCGAGGTCGGAGCAGGACAGGGCGGGTGCGCGGCCCGTGACGACGCCGTCGGCGTCGCGGGTGATCGCCGCGGGCAGGAACTGCTCGCCCCGCATCTGCGCGAGCGCCTCCCGGTGCCGCGCCGTCGCCTCGGCCTCCCAGCCCGGGACGGTCGTGTCGACCGTGCCCGCGGGGGTGGGCACCACGGGCGTCGAGGACGTGACGACGCGCACGACGCCGTCGGTGAGGCGGGCACCGACCAGCCACCCCTCGACCTCCTGCTGCGACACCAGCCGCGGCGCCGTCGGGTCGGCCAGGTCGACCACCGTCGTGGTCGTCGTCGAGGTGCCCGGCACCGTGCCGGGCGCGACCCGGTCGGTCGTGACGCCCTGACCGTCCGGCTGGCCAGGTGCCCCCGGGAGGGACGCCCAGCCCTGCGACAGCAGCACGACCCGGTCGCCGTCCAGCAGCAGCTCGGCCGACCCCGGCGTGCTCGGCGCCTCGGGCGCGGGCTGCACCGTGTCGGACGTCACGCCCCACCCGCCGTACCCCGAGCCACCCAGGCCCGGCACCACCAGCGAGCCGACCTGGCGGGGCGCCCCGGCGCCGACGTCGACGACGACCAGCCGGTCGCCCGCCGTGGTCACCACGAGACCGGGCCGGGCGGGGTCGACCTTCACGGTGTCCGGCTCGTCGACGCCCGCCTCCTGCAGGTTCGTGCCGGTGGCACCGGTGCCGACCGCGTCGCCCGGTGCGGCGCCGGCGGCGGAGTCCTCGGCAGCGCCCGCCGCGGTGTCCCGCGCGACGTCGGGCACGGCGAAACCGTCCAGGCCCCAGGGGCCGACGCCGGGGTCGAGCGCCTCGACGTACCAGTCGCGCACCTGGGTGCAGTCGTCGAAGCGGGTGAGGCCGTCGGCCGCGGCCGGTGCGGCCCCGGGTCCGAGCGCCCCAGTGGCGAGCGCGGTGCCGGCGACCGTCAGGGCCGCCGTGCCGGCGACGAGCGCGACGGTGCGGCGCCGTCCGCGGCGGCGGGGGAGCGGGTCGGTGGTGGGCGCGGTCGTCATCTGCGTCGCCTCCTGCTGCGTGCCCACGGTCCGTCCCGCGTGCGTCCTGGTGCTGCGACGCGGGGGCAGGGGCACCGGTTCCCGGAATTGGGTGCGGCGCGGACGGCGCCTATGGTGGAGCGGCCGTTGTCCGCCGGGGGTGAAGCTGGAGGAGTCCGTCCCGTGCTCGTTCGCCGTGTCCTCGTGGCCGTCCTGGCCGTGCTCGGCCTGGCGCTGCTGCTGGTCGGTGTCGGGATGCGCACGGTGTGGCTGCCCGACAGCGACGTGAGCGCGTCCGCCGACCTGTCCGACGCCCCGGTCGCGCTCACCGCACCCGGCGTGATGGAGATGCGTCCCGGCCCGGTCGCGGTCCGCGCCGAGGGCGAGGGCACCGTGCACCTGGCCCGCATGCGCGAGGAGGACGCCGTCGCGTGGGTCGGCGAGTCGCCGCACCTGACGGTGACGGGGCTCGACGACGAGCGGACCCTGGCCACCGAGCGCACCGACGGCGAGGCCGAGGTGCCCGACCCCACCGGTTCGGTGATGTGGCTCGACGGCGCGTCCGGCGAGGGGTCGGCCGAGCTGACCTGGGAGGACCGCCCGGGCCGCTACCTGCTCGTGGTCGCCGCCGACGGCACCACCGCACCGGACCGGCTCACCTTCACCTGGACCCGCGAGGTCAGCACCCCCTGGGCGGTGCCGCTGATGGTGCTCGGCGGCGTGCTGCTGCTGGCGGCGGCCGCGCTGGCCGTCGTGCTCCGCGTGGTCGGACGCCGTCCGCGCGCCGGGGCACCCGACGCCGACGAGCCCGACGCCGACGAGCCAGACGCCGGCGAGCCCGGTGCCGCCGAGCCCGCGGGCGGGGCGGCC
>NZ_BAAHAF010000111.1:4447-25608 GCF_054777815.1 Angustibacter speluncae
CGACGGCGCTGGCCGTGCTGGCGCTCGTCGCGCCGCTGGCCGCCTTCGGCACCGAGCCGCTGCCCGACCAGCCCCCGCGACCCGAGTCCGAGACCGTCCCCGTCGTCACCGACGCGCAGGTCGACGCCTCGCTCGCCCAGGTGACCGAGGCGGTGGCCGCCGCCGACGCCGCCGGCGACGTGAACGCGCTCGCCGCCGCGGTCACCGGCCCGGCGCGCGCGCAGCGCTCGGGCGCCTACCTGGTGCGCAGCCGCGACGCCACGCAGGACTTCGTCGTGCCGCTCGGCGCGAGCCGGCTGCAGGACGCCGTGCCCGCCGAGCAGGAGTGGCCGCGCACGGTGCTCTCGGTGACGCAGGCCGACGAGGAGGACCGGGCGCCCGACCTGCTGGTGCTCACCCAGGCCGGCCCCCGCGACCCCTACCGACTCGTCGCCTACACCGAGATGGCCGGCGGCGCGACGCTGCCGCTCACGGGCGGTCCCGACACCGGCGCCCCGGTGCTGGCCGCCGACGCGTCCGGGCTGGTGATGACGCCGGAGCAGGCGATGGCCGCCTACGGCGAGGTGCTCACCCAGGGCACGGCGAGCGCGAACGCGCCCGCGTTCGCGCAGAGCACCTTCACCGACACGGTGCTGGCGGTGCAGGCGCAGACCGCCAAGTCGCTCACCGTCGACTGCGGCGGCTGCTTCGGCTTCTCGGCCAGCCACGCGCCGCGCGCGGGCGAGCTGTGGTCGTTCGGCACCGAGGACGGCGGCGCCCTGGTCGTCGGCGCCCTCGACTCCTACATGCAGATCGTCGCGAACGGCGGCTACAAGATGAACCTGCAGCCCGAGTTCCAGGCGATGTCCGGCGCCGCGCAGATCACCGGCACCGGCACGTTCCAGCACCTCGAGGTGGTGGCGCTGCACATCCCGCCCGAGGGCGCCGAGGACCCCACGATCAAGGTGGTGGCCGTCGACCGCGTCCCGGTCAACGGCACCGTGAGCTGACCCGACCGCCCGCACGGACGCAGGAGAGACCGCACCCATGACCACCCAGCCCGGGGCCCCGCGCGGCCTCAACCTGCGCGGCGCCGTCGACCTGTCCGCGCTGCGTCGCCCCTCGTCGCCGCCCGCCTCCGGCGGGGGCGGTGCGGCACCGGCCGCCGGTGGTGCGCCCGCGCCGGGCGGCGACGGCCCGACGCTGCCGTCGCCGGTGCTCGACGTCACGGTCGAGACCTTCGAGGCGCTGGTGCAGCTGTCGACGGCGGTGCCCGTCGTGGTCGACCTGTGGACCCCGCGCTCGCCCGCGAGCCGGCAGTTCTCCGACCTGCTCGGGCGGGTCACGACCGAGCTCGGCGGACGGCTCGTGCTCGGTCACGTCGACGTCGACACCCAGCCGCAGATCGCGCAGGCGTTCGGCGTGCAGCAGGTGCCCGCGGTGATGGCGGTGCTCGGCGGCCAGCCGGTCCCGCTGTTCGAGGGCGCCGCCACCGAGGAGCAGGTGCGGCAGATCTTCGAGCGCCTGCTCGCGCTCGCCGCCCAGCAGGGCGTGACCGGCAGCGTGCAGCTGAGCGGCGGGGCCGACGACGCCGACGACGAGCCGGCCGAGGCGCCGCTGCCGCCCCTGCACCAGGAGGCCTTCGACGCCATCGAGCGCGACGACCTCGACGCCGCGGCCGACGCCTATCGCCGCGCCCTCGCCGAGAACCCGCGCGACGCCGAGGCGTCCGCCGGTCTCGCGCAGGTCGAGCTGATGCGACGCACCGCCACCGCCGACCTCGAGGCCGCCCGCGCGGCGGCCGCCGCCGCCCCCGACGACGTCGACGCCCAGCTGCTCGTCGCCGACCTCGACGTCCTCGGCGGTCACGTCGAGGACGCCTTCGGGCGGCTCGTCGACCTGGTGCGCCGCACCGCGGGTGACGACCGCGACCGGGTGCGGACGCGCCTGGTCGAGCTGTTCGACGTCGTGGGCGGCGACGACCCGCGCGTGCAGGCGGGCCGTCGCGCCCTGGCCAGCGCGCTGTTCTAGACCTCGGCGTCGGTGGGCGCCGCCGCGGGCCGGCCCACGGGCTCGTCGACGGTCTCGGCCACCGGCTCGTCGGCGACCGCGGCCGCCGGCTCCGCCGCGGCCGCGCGCTCGGCCGGTCGCAGGTACACCGCCCCGAGCGGCGGCACCGTGATCGACGCCGACGCCGCCCGCCCGTGCCAGCCGGTGGTGTCGGCGAGCACCGAGCCGAGGTTGCCCACGCCGGAACCGCCGTACAGCTCCGAGTCGGTGTTGAGCACCTCGTCCCACCGGCCGCCGCGGGGCAGACCCACCCGGTAGGTGTGGTGGGGCGACCCGGCGAAGTTCACCACGCAGACGAGCGGCTCGCCGTCGGAGTCGTAGCGCACGAACGAGAACACGTTGTGCATGGTGTCGTTCGCGTCGATCCACTCGAACCCCGAGGCGTCGTGGTCGTGCTGCCACAGCGCGGGGGTCTCGCGGTAGATGCGGTTCAGGTCGGCCACCATCTGCTGCACCCCGGCGTGCACCGGCTGGTCGAGCAGCCACCAGTCGAGGCTGCGGCTCTCGGCCCACTCCGACTCCTGGGCGAACTCGCAGCCCATGAACAGCAGCTGCTTGCCCGGGTGCGCCCACATGTACGCCAGGTAGGCGCGGACGTTGGCGAGCTGCTTCCAGCGGTCGCCGGGCATCTTGCGCAGCAGCGAGCCCTTCCCGTGCACGACCTCGTCGTGGCTGATCGGCAGCATGAACGACTCCGAGAAGGCGTACATGAGCGAGAACGTCATCCGGTGGTGGTGGTACTGGCGGTGCACCGGGTCCTCGCGCAGGTAGCCGAGGCTGTCGTTCATCCAGCCCATGTTCCACTTCAGCCCGAACCCGAGGCCCCCGGCGTGGGTCGCCTGGGTGACGCCCGGCCACGACGTCGACTCCTCGGCGACCATGACGATGCCCGGGACCCGCTTGTAGGCCGTCGCGTTGACCTCCTGCAGCAGCTCGACCGCCTCGAGGTTCTCGCGTCCGCCGAAGCGGTTGGGCTCCCACTCGCCCTCCTCGCGGGAGTAGTCGAGGTAGAGCATCGAGGCGACGCCGTCGACGCGCAGGCCGTCGGCGTGGAACTCCTCGAGCCAGTACACGGCGTTGGCGACCAGGAAGTTGCGCACCTCCTTGCGACCGAAGTCGAAGATGTACGAACCCCACTCGGCGTGCCAGCCCTTGCGCGGGTCGGGGTGCTCGTACAGCGCCTCGCCGTCGAACTTCGCGAGCGCCCAGGCGTCCGTGGCGAAGTGGCCCGGCACCCAGTCGAGGATGACGCCGATGCCGGCCTGGTGCAGGCGGTCGACGAGGTAGCGGAAGTCGTCGGGGTGCCCGAACCGCGAGGTCGGCGCGAAGTACCCGGTGACGTGGTAGCCCCACGAGCCGCCGAAGGGGTGCTCCATCACCGGCATCAGCTCGACGTGGGTGAACCCGGTGTGCAGGACGTGACCCACGAGCTGGTCGGCGATCTCGCGGTACGACAGGCCCTGGCGCCACGAGCCGAGGTGCACCTCGTACACGCTCATCGGGCCCGCGTGCGGGTCGCGCTGCGCCCGGGCGGCCATGTACTCGTCGTCGCCCCAGGCGTAGTCGCTCTCGACCACGCGGGAGGCGTTGGCGGGCGGCACGTCGGTGCCCTGCGCCATCGGGTCGGACCGGGTGTGCCACCGGCCGTCGCGGCCGAGGATCTCGTACCGGTAGTGCGTACCCGCACCGACGCCGGGCACGAACAGCTCCCAGACGCCGCTCGACCCGAGGCTGCGCAGCATGTGCTGGCGCCCGTCCCAGTGGTTGGCGTCGCACACCAGCCGCACCGCCTGGGCGCGCGGCGCCCAGACGGCGAACGAGGTGCCCTCGACGTCGCCCATGACGCCCGGGTAGCGGCGCACGTGGGCCCCCAGGACGGTCCACAGCTGCTCGTGGCGCCCCTCGCCGATGAGGTGCAGGTCGACCTCGCCCAGCGTCGGCAGGTAGCGGTACGGGTCGTCGAGCACGCTCGCCGGGTGGTCGGGGTAGGTGACCTCGAGCCGGTAGTCCGTCACCTCCGGCACGGCCACCACGCCGGACCAGACCCCGTGCGCCTCGTGCGACAGCGGGTGCGTGGTGCCGTCCGGCAGGACGACCTGCACCGACTCGGCGAGCGGTCGCAGCGTGCGCACCGTCACGGCGCCGCCGTGCGGGTGCGCGCCGAGCACCGAGTGCGGGAGCGGGTGGGCGCCGGCACCGAGCCGGGCGAGGTCGTCGGCGTCGACCGGGGCGGGCGGTGCTGTGCGGTCGGGCGTCTGGCTCATGGCGCACAGTCTGTCGAGGTCGGCGGCGCCGCGCGAACGCGCACCTTGATAGCCCGAGGAGGTGGAGTCCGACCCCTGCGGGTCACCGTGCGTGACCGGCGCTCCGTGGCGCACGTCACTCACCGTCCGTGACCCCGCGGTCGGTGCCACGCGGGCGGGACCGGGGCGAAACGGACGGGACGACCGCCTCCGCGTGACGCTGCGCGATGCCGCGGGCGGGTCCGCGGCCGGTGCACGGTCGTCCGCCCGGGCGGTCCTGCGGCTGCGACCTGCCACCCGCGCGGCGGACGCGGTGTCATTGACCCCGAGGCCGGACGGGGGTCCGGCGGGGGTGAACAGGGAGGTTCGCAGATGTCGCAGTGGATGAGGCAGGCGCTCGCAGCGTCGGCGTCCGTGTCGACCATCGCCGTGCTGGTGTCGATGGTCGGCGCCGGCTCGAAGTGGTGGTGAGTGCCGTGGAGACCTCGGCGAAGGTGTCGCCGCTGCAGGGCGGCGAGGCCGGGACGGTCGTGCAGGACGACCTCGTGCCCGGCTACAAGTGGGTCTGACCGCTCGTGTCCGACCCGCAGCCCTCAGCACCCGGTGCGAGCGACCACCCGTCGCCCGCACCGGGTGCTGACGCGCGCCGGGCGCGCCTCGGGCTGCCGCTGTACGCCGGCGGCACCGGCCTGCTGGGCCTCGGCCTGGTGGCGGCCGTCGTCGTCGCCGCGCCGCCGTGGGAGTCGCTGGGCGACTTCCCGCTGCCGCTGCTCGCGCTCGCGATCGCCCTCGCCCTCGGCGAGGTGTGGCCGATCCCGGTCTCCCGCGGTGACGACACGATCTCGCCGGTCACGATCTCGACCACCTTCGCCGTCGCGCTGGTGCTGCTCGGCCCGCTGTCGTGGCTGCTGCTCGTGCACACCGTGGCGGTCGCGCTCGACGACGCCCGCAGCGGGCGCCGGCCGATCCAGATCGTCTTCAACGCCGGGCAGTACGCGATCAGCCTGGTCCTGGCCCGCGCCACCTACGCGCTGCTGAGCGGCAGCCCGTTCCTCGGCGGGTACGAGCACTTCCAGGTGAGCCACCTGCTGCCGGCCCTGGCCGCCGGCGCGGTCTTCGCCCTGGTCAACGACTCCCTCGTCGCCGTGGTCGTCGCCCTCGCGTCCGGGCAGGGCGTGGTGGCCATGCTGCGCGAGGACGTGCGGTTCAAGCTCGAGACCTCCGGCGTGCTCGTGGCCCTCGGTCCGCTCGCGGCGCTCGTGGTCGACGTCTCGGTGCTGCTGCTGCCCCTGCTGGTCGTCCCGGTGGTGGCGGTGCGCCGCACCACCTACCTCGCGGTGCTGCGCGAGAAGCAGTCGCTGCACGACCCGCTGACCGGCCTCGCCAACCGCGAGCTGTTCCGCCGCCGGGTCGAGCGGTTGCTCGACGCCCCGGCGGGCGCCGACCAGCGGCTCGCCGTGCTCATGGTCGACATGGACCACTTCAAGGACGTGAACGACACCCTCGGCCACCACGTCGGTGACGAGCTGCTGCGCACCGTCGCGGCCCGCATCGACGCCACCGTGCGCGCGCTGCTGCCGCCGCTGTCGAACGAGGACGCCGCCACGACCGTCGCCCGCCTCGGCGGCGACGAGTTCGCCGTGCTGCTGCGCAGCGACACGCCGCTCCCGACCGCCGAGGAGCTGGCCGAGCGGCTGCTCGCCGCCCTGGCCCGGCCGGTCGAGGTGCACGGCCAGGTGCTGTCGGTGCACTGCAGCATCGGCATCACCGTGCCACGCGGGCGCCCCGTCGACGTGCACACGCTGCTGTCCGAGGCCGACATCGCGCTGTACGAGGCCAAGCGGGAGCGGGCCCGCTGGTCGGTGTTCGCCCCGGGGACGGTCACGGGCTCCGCCGAGCGGCTGGTGCTGCTGCCGGTGCTGCGCCAGGCCATCGAGGACGGGACGCTGCAGGTGGAGTTCCAGCCGCAGCTCGAGGTCGCGACCGACCGGATCGAGACCGTCGAGGCGCTGGTGCGCTGGCACCACCCCGAGCACGGGTCGCTGCCGCCGGAGCAGTTCATCGCGCTGGCCGAGAGCGCCGGGCTGATCCGCCAGCTGACCCTGCACGTCCTCGAGCAGTCGCTGTCGGCCGCGAGCGGGTGGCGGCAGCGCGGCTACGACGTCGGGGTGGCCGTGAACCTGTCCGCGCGCCAGCTGAGCGACCACTCGCTCACCGGGCACCTCGCCGGGCGGCTCGCGCACTGGGGCCTGCCGGCCTCGCGGCTCGTCGTCGAGGTCACCGAGTCGAGCCTGATGGACGAGCACCAGGCCGGACGGGTGCTGCGCGACCTGCGCGACCTCGGCGTGCGGCTGTCGATCGACGACTTCGGCACCGGGTACAGCTCGCTGGTGCGCCTGCAGCGGCTGTCGGTCGACGAGCTCAAGGTCGACCGCAGCTTCGTGGCCGGCCTGACCCGGGGCAGCAACGACGAGATCCTGGTGCGCTCGATCGTCGACCTCGCGCACAACCTCGGGCTGCAGGTCGTCGCCGAGGGCGTCGAGACCGAGTGCGTGGCCGAGCACCTGCGCGCGCTCGGCTGCGACCGCCTCCAGGGGTTCCTGCTCGGTCGCCCGATGCCGCTGGACGCCATGACGGCCGTGCTGGCGGTGCAGCACCGCCTGGGCAGCGGCGCCGCGCCCGTCCCGCTCCCGCCCGAGCAGCGCCGCGAGCCGGTCCTGCGCGTCGTCGGGGGCGAGTGAGCCGTGCTGGTGGTCGCGCTCTTCGTGCTCGGCCTGCTGCTCGTGCGGCCCACCGGTGGCCGCTACCGCGGGCTGCTGGACCTGACGCTGCGGGCCAGGCCGCTGGTGCTGGTGTCGTTCGTCTGCCAGCTCCTCGTGCTGCAGGGCCCCGAGCTGCCCGGCGCCGTCGCCCCGGTGCTGCACGTGCTCACCTACGTCGCCGCCGCGGTATTCGTCTGGCTGAACCGCCGGGTCGCCGGCCTGCCGCTGGTGGCCGCGGGAGCGGTGCTGAACGGCGCCACGATCGCCCTGAACGGCGGGACCCTGCCGGCCGCCCGCCGTGCGCAGGAGCTGGCCGGGCTCGCCGACGACGGCGGCTTCGCCAACTCCGCGGTCGTCGACGACCCGGTGCTGCCGTGGCTCGGCGACGTGTTCGCCGTCCCGTCGTGGGTGCCGTTCGCCAACGTCTTCAGCGTCGGCGACGTGCTGATCGTGGCGGGCGCGTGGTGGCTGCTGTGGTCGTGCAGCCGGGTGCGGCCCGTGGCCGACGTGCTGCCGGACGCGCTGCCGGACGCGCTGCCGGACGCGCTGCCGGACGCGCTGCCGCGTCAGGCGAGCGCCGAGCGCACCGCCGACAGCGGCACGTCGATCCAGGACGGCCGGTTCCGCGTCTCGTAGACGACCTCGTACAGCGCCTTGTCGAGCCAGAGCGCGTCGACGAGCGCCCCGACCGCCCCGAGGTCGGTGCCCGACTCCTCGGCGTAGGCCGCGAGGAACGCGGTCCGCGCCTCCTGCGCCCACTGCCGGGCCGCCTCGCCGATGGCCGGCTCGTCGGCGTGCAGCGCGACGTGGCCGGCCGCGTAGTCGAACGAGCGCAGCATGCCCACGACGTCGCGCAGCGCGACGTCCGGCCGGGTGCGCTCGGCGAGCGGTCGCAGCGGCTCGCCCTCGAAGTCGAGCAGCACCCACCCCCGCCCGGGGGCGTGCAGCACCTGGCCCAGGTGGTAGTCGCCGTGCACCCGCTGCAGGTCGGGCAGCGGCCCGTCGGCCAGGGCGGCGAGGCGCTCGCGGTGCCCGGCCAGCGCCGGTCGCACCGTCGCGAGGGCGTCGCTGCTGCGCACCGCCCAGTCGACCCGCTCCTGCAGGGCCGCGACGAGGGCGCGGCGCGCGTCGTCGTCGGCCGGCTCGGCCCCGAAGGCCTCGCGCAGCGCGGCGTGCACCTGGGCGGTGGCCGCGCCGAGCTCGGCGGCCTCGACCGTGAACGGCCGTCCGGCCGCCGCGGCGGCGAGCGCCTCGCGCCAGGCGTCCTGGCTGCCGGCGAGGAACTCGGTGGCGACCGCGAGGTGGCCGCGGCACGGGGTGCCGTCGACGTCCCACGTGCCCGACACCCACCCGGCCACGCGCGGTACCGCCGTCACGCCGGCCGCCGACAGCGCCGACATCACCTCGACGTCCGGGTTGGGGCCGTCGGCGAGCACACGGAACGCCTTGACGATCAACGGGTCCGGGCCGTCGGCTCCCACGATGACGGAGGTGTTCGACTGCTCGCCGCTCAGCACCCGCGCCGGGGCGTCGACCGGCACGGGCAGCGGCTCGACACCGGGAGTGCGGGTGCCCGCGGCGCCCTCGACCTCGCCCTCGTCGGCGAGCAGCCGCAGCCACGCCCGCACCAGCACCGGGTCGTGCAGGCCGTCGTACACCCAGCGCTCGCCGAGCTCGCTGTGCGTCGTCGTGCCCACCAGGGCGTGCTCGAGCGAGGGCTCGGGCGCGCCGCGGTAGGTCAGCGGCACCTGCACGACGTCGAGCCGGTCGCCGGAGTCGACGCCCACCAGGTGCACCTCCAGGCCCACCTGGCCGTCCGGGTCCTCGAGCCGGAAGCCGCCGACGCGCCGCAGCGAGACGCCGCGCCCGCGCGCGGGGTACCAGCGCTGCCCGGGCATCCACCGGTGCAGCAGCTCGGTGATCGGGGGGGTGAGGGTGCTCATGTCGCTCCTGTCGTCGGGGCGGGTCATCGGGGGACGGTCATCGGGGGCGCGTGACGCGCAGCCAGAAGAAGTCGCGCGAGCCGAGGGTGACCTGCAGCCGGCCGTCGTCGCCGACGCGACCGAAACCGCTGCCGCCGAACAGGTCCCACAGCTGGTGCCCGGCGTGGTCGGGCAGCTCGACGGTGGTGGCCTGCGGCGTGCCGGACAGGTTGGTCACGCACAGCACGGTCTCGTCCTCGATGCCGCGGTGCACGTCCGGCTCGTCGATGACGCGCAGGAAGACGAGGACCGCCTCGTTGTCGGCGGGCAGGTGCTCGAAGCGGCCGAGCCCGAACACCGGGTGGCGCCGGCGGATCGCGAGCATGCCGCGCACCCAGTGCAGCAGGGACGACGACGACGCGAGCTGGGCCTCGACGTTCACCGTCGCGTAGTGGTGCACGAGCGACTCGACGACCGGCAGGTAGAGCTTGCCCGGGTCGGCGGTCGAGAAGCCGGCGTTGCGGTCGGGCGTCCACTGCATCGGGGTGCGCACGGCGTCGCGGTCGGTGAGCCAGATGTTGTCGCCCATGCCGATCTCGTCGCCGTAGTACAGGCACGGGCTGCCGGGCAGCGACAGCAGCAGCGCGTGCACGAGCTCGATCTCGGCCCGGCTGTTGTCGAGCAGCGTCGCCAGCCGGCGGCGGATGCCGATGTTCGCCCGCATCCGCGGGTCGGGCGCGTACCAGCCGTACATGGCCGCGCGCTCCTCGGTGGTGACCATCTCGAGCGAGAGCTCGTCGTGGTTGCGCAGGAACGTGCCCCACTGCGCGCCGGGCGGGATCTGCGGGGTGCGGGCCAGGATGTCGGCGACCGGTGCCGCCTTGCCCTCGCGCACGGCGTAGAAGAGCCGCGGCATCACCGGGAAGTGGAAGCACATGTGGCACTCCGGGTCCTCCGCGGTGCCGTAGTACTGCACGACCTCGTCCGGCCACTGGTTCGCCTCGGCGAGCAGGATGCGTCCCGGGTACTCGCGGTCGACCATCGCCCGCAGCTCGCGCAGCAGCTCGTGCGTGCGCGGCAGGTTCTCGCAGCTGGTGCCCTCCTCCTCGAACAGGTAGGGCACCGCGTCGAGCCGGAAGCCGTCGACCCCGAGGTCGAGCCAGAACCGGACCACGTCGAAGATCTCGGCCGCCACGGCGGGGTTGTCGAAGTTCAGGTCGGGCTGGTGCGAGAAGAACCGGTGCCAGAAGAACTGGCGCCGGATCGGGTCGAACGTCCAGTTCGACTCCTCGGTGTCGACGAAGATGATGCGGGCGTCGCCGTAGCCCTCGTCGGAGTCGGACCAGACGTAGTAGTCGCCGTACGGGCCGTCCGGCTCGGCGCGGCTCGCCTGGAACCAGGGGTGCTGGTCGGAGGTGTGGTTGAGCACCAGGTCGGTGACGACCCGGATGCCGCGGGCGTGCGCCTGGCTGAGCAGCTCCTGCACGTCCGGCAGCGTCCCGAACTCCGGCAGCACCGAGCAGTAGTCGGAGACGTCGTACCCGCCGTCGCGCAGCGGCGAGGCGTAGAACGGCGGGATCCACAGGGCGTCGACCCCGAGCCACTGCAGGTAGTCGAGCCGGCCGATCAGCCCGGTGAAGTCGCCCGAGCCCGACCCGTTCGAGTCGCTGAACGCGCGCACCAGCACCTCGTAGAACACCGCGGTGCGGTACCAGTCGGGGTCGTGCCGCAGCCCCGGTGCGTGCAGGTCGAGCCCCTGCAGCCCCTGCGGGGGCGTCACGTCCTCCTCACGTGCACGACGTGCGCGGGGGTCTCGAAGCCGAGGCGGACGAAGGCGTGCTCACCCCAGTTCCACGACTGGCCCGACAGCAGGTCGTGCGCGACGAAGGAGTCCTGCCAGCCGAGCCCCAGCTCGGGCATCTGCAGGTGCACCGTCGTCTCGCGCACCGAGTGGGGGTCGAGGTTCACCACCGTGATGACGGTGTCCTCGCGCCCGGTGGGGGAGTGCTCGGCCGCGATGCGGCGCGAGTAGGCCAGCACGGCGTCGTCACCGGTGGGGTGGAAGACGAGCCCGCGCAGCTGCTGCAGCGCGGGGTGCTCGCGCCGGATCTCGTTGAGCCGGGTCAGCAGCGGCTCGAGGCTCTCGCCGCGCTCGAGGGCACCGGCGAAGTCGCGTGGCTTGTACTCGTACTTCTCGTTGTCGATCTGCTCCTCGGCGCCGGGACGCGCGACGTTCTCGACCAGCTCGTACCCGGTGTAGATGCCCCAGGTCGGCACGCTGGTCGCGGCGACGACCGCCCGCAGCGCGAAGGCCGTCCGCCCGCCGAACTGCATGTACGGCGTGAGGATGTCGTGGGTGGTGGGCCAGAAGCTCGGCACCATGAAGTCGGCCGTGCCGGTCTTGCCGGACGGGCTGACGACGTGGCTGCCGGTCGTGAGCTCGGTGAGGTAGTCGGTGAGCTCGTCCTTGGTGTTGCGCCAGGCGTAGTAGGTGTACGACTGCTGGAAGCCGGCCTTGGCCAGGGTGCGCATCATCGGCGGCCGCGTGAACGCCTCGGCCAGCCAGACCACACCGGGGTGGGTGCGCTCGACCTCGGCGATGATCCACTCCCAGAACTCGACCGGCTTGGTGTGCGGGTTGTCGACGCGGATCAGCGTCACCCCGCGCTCGACCCAGACCAGCACGACGCGCAGCACCTCGCGGTAGATGCCGTCGGGGTCGTTGTCGAAGTTCAGCGGGTAGATGTCCTGGTACTTCTTCGGCGGGTTCTCGGCGTACGCGATCGAGCCGTCGGCGCGGGTGGTGAACCACTCCGGGTGCGCCGCGACCCACGGGTGGTCGGGGGAGCAGTTCAGCGCGAGGTCCATCGCGACCTCGAGGCCCAGCTCCTTCGCCCGCGCCACGAACGCGTCGAAGTCCTCGAACGTGCCGAGGTCGGGGTGGATGGCGTCGTGCCCGCCGTCGGCCGACCCGATCGCGTAGGGCGAGCCGGGGTCGCCGGGCTCGGTGGTGAGGGTGTTGTTGCGGCCCTTGCGGTTGGTCTCGCCGATCGGGTGGATCGGCAGCACGTAGGCGACGTCGAAACCCATCGCCGCGATGGCGGGCAGCCGCTCGGCGGCGGTGCGCAGCGTGCCCGAGCGCCACTCGCCGGTCTCGGGGTCGCGGGTGGCGCCCTCCGAGCGCGGGACGAACGAGTACCAGGAGCCGTACAGCGCGGCCCGGCGCTGCACCCGCAGCCGGAACGGGCCCGCGGTGGTGACCAGCCGCCGGTGCGGCGTGCGGGCCAGGGCGTGCTCGACGACGGCGGAGGTGCCGGCCGCGAGCCGCGCCTGCGCGGGGCGGGAGGTGTCGCGCAGGCCCTCGACGGCGGCCTGCAGGTGCAGGCGGTCGGCCTCGGCGTGGCCCTCGTCGGCGGCGGCCTGCTCGAGCAGCAGCGCGCCCTCGGTCAGCATCAGCTCGGTGTCGACGTCGGCCGCGACCTTGATCGTCGCGTCGTGCTCCCAGGTGGCGTACGGGTGGTCCCAGGCCTCGACCCGGAACGTCCAGTCCCCGGGTGCGTCCGGCACGACCTCGGCGACCCAGCGGCCGAGGCCGTGGTCGGTCTCGGTCATCGTCACCCGGGAGTGCTCGGTGCCGTCGGGACGCAGCAGCACCGCGGTCGCGCCGACCGCGTCGTGCCCCTCGCGGAAGATCGTCGCGGTGACCGGGACGACCTCGCCCTCGCTCGCGCGGGCCGGCCAGCGGCCGCCCTCGACGACCGGACCGACCTCGACCACGGGGAACCGGCCCAGCAGGCCGGACCGGTCGATGCCGGGGGCCGCGTGCCGAGGGACGGCGACCTGCTCGGCGACTGGCTCGGAGACGGGTTCCGGGGTGGGTTCCGGGGGCGCCGCGGGGGACGCGGCGGGGGTCGGGGCGGACACGGGCGTGCGGCGCTTGGCGCGCTTGTCCCTGCTCACCCACCAGACGCTACCGAGACCGGGCCCGTCCGGCACCGTGGGAACGTCTTGCACGCATCGCAAGATCTTGCCCGGGTGGACTGCGCCGTCAGGCCCCCGTCCCGTACGCTCGCCGCCTGTGAGAGCGATCCGCCGGTTCACCGTCCGCACCGTCCTCCCGGGCACCCTCAGCGCACTCGGCCAGCTGGCCGTCAACCTGCGCTGGTCGTGGCACCCGGCCACGCGCGACCTGTTCGAGCAGATCGACCCGGAGCGGTTCGCCGCCCTGGGCGGCGAGCCGGTCAAGCTGCTGGGCGACCTGGCCCCCGAGCGGCTCACCGAGCTCGCCGACGACCCCGGGTTCGTCGCGCAGGTCGAGCAGGCGTCGGCCGACCTGCGGTCCTACCTGGAGGAGCCGCGCTGGTACCAGGGCCTGCCCGAGCCCAAGCCGGAGGCGATCGCCTACTTCAGCCCCGAGTTCGGCATTACGTCCGCGCTGCCGCAGTACTCCGGCGGCCTCGGCATCCTGGCCGGCGACCACCTGAAGAGCGCGTCCGACCTCGGCGTGCCGATCACCGGCGTCGGACTCATGTACAAGAGCGGCTACTTCAAGCAGGCGCTGTCGGCCGACGGCTGGCAGACCGAGACCTACCCCGTCCTCGACCCCGACGGCCTGCCGCTCACCCTGCTGCGCGAGGACGACGGCACGCCCGCCACGGTCACCGTCGAGCTGCCGGGCGGCCGCGCCCTGCACGCGCACGTCTGGAAGGCCGACGTCGGCCGCGTGCCGCTGCTGCTGCTCGACTCCGACGTGCAGGAGAACGACGACGCCGCCCGCACCATCACCGACCGCCTCTACGGCGGCGGCGGCGAGCACCGGCTGCAGCAGGAGATGCTGCTCGGCATCGGCGGCGTCCGCGCGCTGCGGCTGTGGTCGCGGCTGTCCGGCGCCCCCGCGCCGTCGGTCTTCCACACCAACGAGGGCCACGCCGGCTTCCTCGGCCTCGAGCGCATCCGCGAGGCGATGGCCGAGGGCCTGACCTTCGACGAGGCCCTCACCGCGGGCCGCGCGGCCACCGTGTTCACCACCCACACCCCCGTCCCGGCCGGCATCGACCGGTTCGGCGCCGACCAGATCGAGCTCTACCTGGGTGGGTCCGGGGTGCTCGAGGGGCTGCCGCTCGACCGCGTGCTCGCGCTCGGCGCCGAGGACTACCCCGGCGGCGAGGCCGGCGTGTTCAACATGGCCGTCATGGGCCTGCGGCTCGCCCAGCGCGCCAACGGCGTCTCGCAGCTGCACGGCGAGGTCAGCCGCGGCATGTTCGACGGCCTGTGGCCGGGCTTCGACGACGCCGAGGTGCCGATCTCGTCGATCACCAACGGCGTCCACGCGCCCACCTGGGTCGACCGCCGGGTGTTCGAGGTCGCCGAGCAGCACGTGGGCACGCAGCTCACGGAGGGCGCGCAGGGCTGGGAGCAGATCGGCGACGTGCCGCCCGCCGACATCTGGGCCGTGCGCCGCGAGCTGCGCGCCCAGCTGGTGCGCGACGCCCGCGCCCGGGTGCGGTCGTCCTGGCTGAAGCGGGGCTCGAGCCCGGCCGAGCTCGGCTGGGTCGACGAGATCCTCGACCCCGACGTGCTGACCATCGGCTTCGCCCGCCGCGTGCCCACCTACAAGCGGCTCACGCTGATGCTGCGCGACCCCGACCGGCTCAAGGCGCTGCTGCTCGACCCCGAGCGCCCGGTGCAGCTCGTCATCGCCGGCAAGAGCCACCCGGCCGACGACCAGGGCAAGCGGCTGATCCAGCAGCTGGTCCGGTTCGCCGACGACCCCGAGGTGCGGCACCGCATCGTCTTCCTGCCGAACTACGACATCAAGATGGCGCAGACGCTCTACCCGGGCTGCGACGTCTGGCTGAACAACCCGCTGCGCCCGCTCGAGGCGTGCGGCACGTCCGGCATGAAGGCGGCGCTGAACGGCTGCCTGAACCTGTCGATCCTCGACGGCTGGTGGGACGAGTGGTTCGACGGCGAGAACGGCTGGGCGATCCCCACCGCCGACGGCGTCGAGGACCCCGACAAGCGCGACGACCTCGAGGCCGCCGGCCTGTACGACCTGGTCGCCAAGCAGGTCGCGCCGCTGTTCTACGCCCGTGACGAGCAGGGCCTGCCCGGCCGCTGGCTCGAGATGGTGCGCCACACCCTCGCCACGCTCGGTCCGAAGGTGCTGGCGTCCCGGATGGTCGGCGACTACGTGCAGCAGCTGTACCTGCCGGCGTTCGCCGCGGGCACCGCGCTGAACGGCCCCGGCTACCCGGGCGCCAAGGAGCTCGCCGCCTGGACGGCGTCGGTGCGCGAGGCCTGGCCGACGGTGCGGGTCGACCACGTCGAGTCCTCCGGCATCGGCGACAGCCCGCAGATCGGCGAGGTGCTGCACGTCCGCTCGTACGTCTCGCTCGGGTCGCTGACCCCGCAGGACGTCACCGTCGAGGTCGTGCACGGCCGCGTCAGCGAGTCCGACGAGCTGACCGGCACCCAGGTGGTGCCGCTGCAGCACGTCGAGACCTACGAGGACGGCCGCCACCAGTTCAGCGGCGACGTGAACCTGCGCCGCACCGGGCCGTTCGGCTACACCGTCCGCATCCTGCCCAAGCACGAGGGCCTGGCCAACGTCGCCGAGACCGGCCTGGTCGCCAACGCCTGACGCACGACCCCAGCGCCACAGCGCCCGCCCGTCGCAGTCACCTGGACGGGCGGGCGCTCGTGTCCGGCCTCACTCGACCTGGACGACCTGGTCGCCGGTCCACAGCGGGCGGCGCAGGCACAGGATCACGGCGTCGACGCCACGAGTGGTTGCTTCACGGCTCGCGAAGCAACCACTCGCGGCTCCGCGGTCAGAAGTCGCCCCTTCAGCACCCTGCGAAGGGGCGACTGCTGCACATCAGCGGCGGCGGACCCGCTCGACGATGGCGGCCACCGCGTCGACGAGGCGCCGGGCAAGGCCGAGCTCGTTCCCACCGCCGTGCTCCACCGAGAACGCGGCGCGGAAGTCGGCGTTCGGGTCGTGCGCGGGGCGGCCGTAGTCGGCGTCGGACTGGCCGGGGAGGCGCTTCTCGAAACCGGGCACGCGCCGACCGTAGCGAGACGAGGTCAGCTGCGGTAGACCCGCACCGTGCGCGGGCCGAGGACGACGGTCCCGCCGCCGTCGACCGGCTCGAGACCGGTTCCAGCGACCCCGAACGCCGACGCCGCGTGGGACGCGCTGTCCCACAGCGGCTCCCACCGCACCGCCCACGGCTCGCCCGGCAGCGTCACCTCGACGTCGCCGTGGTGGCCCTGGACGACCACCAGGACGCTGGTCTCGTCCGCCTCGTGCGCGTGCAGGAACATCTGCAGCGTCCGCAGCGAGGGGTCGTGCCAGCGGTCGTGGTCCATCCGCGACCCGTCGGGCGCGAACCACGCCAGGTCGGTGGTGCCGTCCGGGTGCACCGCGCGGCCACTGGGGCGCTCGGCCTGGCGCAGCGGGGCGAGCTCGCGCCGCAGCCGGAGCAGCGTCCGGGTGCCCTCGAAGGTCGAGCGGGCGACGTCGTCGAGGTCCCAGGAGACCCAGGTGGTCTCGTCGTCGAGGCAGTACGGGTTGTTGTTGCCGCCCTGGCTGCGGGCCAGCTCGTCACCGCCGAGCAGCATCGGCGTCCCGGTCGACAGCAGCAGCGTCGACAGCAGCGCCATCTGCGACGTGTGCCGCGCCCGCAGCACGCCGGCGTCGTCCGTCGTCCCCTCGACGCCGTGGTTCCACGACCGGTTGTCGCCGTGGCCGTCGCGGTTGCCCTCGCCGTTGGCCTCGTTGTGCTTGCGCTCGTACGCCGTGGTGTCGGCGAGCGTGTACCCGTCGTGCGCCGACACGAAGTTCACCGACGCCCCCGCGGACCGGCCGACGCGGTCGGCGGACGCCGCGGTCGCGAAGTGGTCGGACGAGCCGGCGAGCCGGGTGGCGAGGTCGCGCAGGTCCGAGCGCGGGTGGCCGTCGACGGCGCCGAGCGCGTGCGCGGCGTCGGACAGCCAGAACGAGCGGACGCCGTCGCGGAACCGGTCGTTCCACTCGGCGAACGGAGGCGGGAACTGGCCGGTGCGCCAGCCGTGGGTGCCGACGTCCCAGGGCTCGGCGACGAGCTTGACCGTCTGCAGCAGCGGGTCGGCGCGGGCCGCGACGAGGAACGGGTGGTCGGGCTTGTACGAGTCGGCGCCCCGGCGCGAGTCGCCGCGGGCGAGCGCCGGGGCGAGGTCGAACCGGAACCCGTCGACCCCGTACGCCTGCACCCAGTGCCGCAGCGAGTCCAGCGCCATCGCGACGACCCGCGGGTGCGAGAAGTCGACGGTGTTGCCGCAGCCTGTGACGTCGAGGTCGTTGCCGTGCTCGTCGAGCCGGTAGTACGAGGCGTTGTCGACGCCGCGCCACGAGAAGGTGGGACCGTCGCCACCCGCCTCGCAGGTGTGGTTGTAGACGACGTCGAGCCAGACCTCCAGGCCCGCCTCGTGCAGGGCGTCGACCGCGCCGACCACCTCGTCGACCACCGCGGCCGGACCCGCCGCGCGCGCCGCCGCCGAGGCGTACCGCGGCTCGGGCGCGAAGAAGGACAGGTGGTTGTAGCCCCAGTAGTTGCGCATCCCGCGACGCACCAGCGCCGGCTCGTCGCCGACCGCGAAGACGGGGAGCAGCTCGAGCGCGGTGACGCCGAGCCCCGCCAGGTGCTCGACGACGGCCGGGTGCGCGAGCCCGGCCCAGGTGCCGCGCAGCTCCTCGGGGACGTCGGGGTGGCGCATCGTCAGGCCGCGCAGGTGCGCCTCGTAGACCACCGTGGTGTCCCACGGCAGGTCGAGCCGCCGGGTGCGGGGCGCCGCCACGTCGCCGAGGACGACCCCCACCGGCGCGTGCCCGCGGTTGTCGGTGTCGTCGCGCCACCGCGCCCCGCCGTGGCCCGCCGGACCGTCCTTCGGACCCCAGGCGTCGTCGACCACGTGGCCGAACACCGCCTGCCCCCAACGGATCTCACCGGCGACGGCGCGGGCGTACGGGTCGAGCAGCAGCTTCGAGGGGTTGTGCCGGTGACCCGACGCCGGCTCCCAGGGGCCGTGGACGCGCAGCCCGTACCACTGGCCCGCCTCGACGCCCTCGACGCGGCCGTGCCACACGCCGTCCGTGCGGTGCGGCAGCTCGGTGCGGCGCTCGCCGCCGTCCGCGTCGAGCAGGCAGACCTCGACGGCGTCGGCGTGCGCGGCGAACACGGCCGCGTGCGCGCCGCCGCGGCCGTCGAGGTGCAGGCCGAGCGGGTGGGGGCGGGAGTGGCTCACCGGTGCAGTGTCGCCGATGGTTACCGTGGCCGGGTGAGCGACTCGCTGCCCAGCTTCCCGCCGCCGGCGGACGAGCACCCGCTGCGCGGGCGGGTGCTCGACGTGCTGATCGACGACGGACTGTCGCCCTCGCTCGACGACGACGGCGACGTCGCGTTCGTGCTCGAGGAGCAGAAGCTGTTCGTGCGGTGCACCGACGGGCCGCCGGCGATGCTGCGGCTGTTCGGCCAGTGGCGCATCACCGCGCCGCCCGCCGACGACGACGAGCTGCGCTGGTTGCGCGCGGCCAGCACCGTGAACGCCACGCACAACCTGGCGAAGATCAGCGTCTACCGCGGCATCCTGGTCGTGGCGGTCGACGCCGTCGTCCCGGACGACGCCCCGCTCGACCTGCTGTTCCGCACCTCGACCCGGGCCGTGCTCGCCGCCGTCACCGGCTGGCACCACGAGGTGGAGCGCCAGCAGGCCGACTGACCGGCGGGCCCACTGGTCATCGGTCCGACCGACTAGTCTCCGGCCCATGACGCAGGTGCGGTTCGAGGTCGACGGCGGGATCGGGACGATCCGGGTCGACCGCCCCCCGATGAACGCGCTCGACTCGACGATCCAGCGCGGGCTGCTCGAGGCCGCGCACGAGGCCACCGAGCGGCGCGACGTGAGCGCGGTCGTCGTCTACGGCGGCGAGAAGGTGTTCGCGGCGGGCGCCGACATCAAGGAGTTCCAGGCCATGTCGTACACCGACATGGTCGACCACGGCCGCGGGCTGCAGGGCTGCATCACCGCGATCGCGCAGATCCCGAAGCCGACGGTCGCGGCGATCACCGGCTACGCCCTCGGCGGCGGCATGGAGCTCGCCCTCGGGTGCGACTTCCGGGTGGTCGGCGACAACGCCAAGCTCGGCCAGCCCGAGATCCTGCTGGGCGTCATCCCCGGCGCCGGCGGCACGCAGCGGCTGCCCCGCCTGATCGGCCCGGCGAAGGCCAAGGACCTCGTGTTCACCGGCCGGTTCGTCGACGCCGCCGAGGCGCTGCAGATCGGCCTGGTCGACCGGGTGGTCGCGCCCGACGAGGTGTACTCCGCGGCGCGGGAGATGCTGCAGCGCTACGTCGGCGGGCCTGCGTACGCGCTGCGCGCCGCCAAGGAGGCCATCGACCGAGGCCTCGAGGTCGACATCGCCACCGGCCTGGAGATCGAGCGGGCCGCGTTCGCCGGGCTGTTCGCGACCGAGGACCGCGCCATCGGCATGGCCTCGTTCGTCCAGGACGGCCCCGGCAAGGCGAAGTTCACCGGACGGTGAGCGTGGACGAGCAGGACGCGGCCCGGCGGCCGGCCACCGCCGACCAGGTGCAGCAGGCGTGGGACGACAACAAGCTCGCGCAGGTGCTGTACCACGACTGGGAGGCGGGCACCTACGACGAGAAGTGGTCCATCTCGTTCGACCAGCGCTGCATCGACTACGCCCGCGACGTGTTCCTCGACGTGCTCGGGCCCGTCCGCGACACCGAGCAGTGGCCGTACGGCCGCACCCTCGAGATCGGTGCGGGCACGGGCTTCTTCGCGCTGAACCTGCGTCAGGCCGGCGCGCTCGACGACGTCACGGTCACCGACCTGTCGCCCGGCATGGTCGAGGCGGCGCAGGAGAACGCCCGGCGGCTCGGGTTCGAGGTCGAGGGCGCGGTCGCCGACGTCGAGCACCTGCCGTTCCCGGACGCGAGCTTCGACCTGGTGATCGGCCACGCGGTGCTGCACCACCTCCCCGACGTCGAGGCGTCGCTGCGCGAGGTGCTGCGGGTCCTGCGCCCGGGCGGGCGGTTCGTCGTCGCCGGGGAGCCGACCCGCGTCGGCGACTGGTACGCGCGCAGACTGGGCCGGCTCACCTGGGCCGCCACGACCCGCGCCACCCGGCTGCCGGCGCTGCGGCACTGGGCCCGTCCGCAGCACGAGCTCGACGAGTCGTCCCACGCCGCGGCTCTCGAGGCGGTCGTCGACCTCCACACCTTCGTGCCGTCCGAGCTCGCGCGCACCGCGCTGCGCGCCGGCGCCGTCGACGTCAGCACCTCGACGAACGAGCTCACCGCGGCGCTGCTCGGCTGGCCGGTGCGCACCTTCGAGGCCGCGGTCGCGCCCGAGCGGCTGGGCTGGGGCTGGGCCTCGTTCGCGTTCGGCGCGTGGAAGCGGCTGTCGGCCGTCGACCGCACGCTCGGCCGGGTGCTGCCGCAGGGGATCTTCTACAACGTCGGGATCACGGGCACGGCTCCGTGATCCGCGCCTGGGCGCTGCGCCTGCGCACCGGCCGCGACCCGCGCCAGGTGCGGTACCTCACCCGCGACAACCTGCGGTGGGTGCTGCGGCACAGGGCGTTCACGCCCTGGTACCTCGTGCGCTACGCCCGGCTCGCGCGGCTCCGGCTCACCCGGCCGCAGGTCGTGACGACCGGTCTGGTGCTGCTCGGTCGGGGTGTGCAGGTCGACGCCCGCCCCGGCTACGGACGGGTGGTGCTCGGCCGCTGGGTGCACCTCGGCGACCAGACCCGGCTGCGCGCCCACGAGGGCACCCTCACCGTGGGCGACAAGACCGTCGTCGGACGCGACTGCACCGTGAACTGCTACCTGGACGTCGAGATCGAGCCGGCCTGCCTGCTCGCCGACTGGGTGTACGTCACCGACTTCGACCACGTGCACGGCGACCTCGACCGCCCGATCAAGGACCAGGGGCTGGTGAAGTCGCCCGTGCGGGTCGGCGCCGGCTCCTGGCTCGGAGTGCGGGTGAGCGTCCTGCGCGGCACCGCGCTCGGCCGGGGCAGCGTCGTGGCGGCGCACGCCGTCGCCCGCGGCGAGTACCCCGACGGCGCGGTCGTCGCGGGCGTGCCGGGGCGGGTCGTGCGCGACCGGGCCGCG